>MHEU01000007.1:64564-66751 GCA_001805245.1 Nitrospirae bacterium RIFCSPLOWO2_02_FULL_62_14
GCGAGGCTTGTGTTGCGCAATCGCCGCATCCACGAGTGCGAACAGCGCGATCAACACGAGCAGCGCGCCGCCCGCAAACCACCCCATCGGCCAGAGCTTCCATACATGGTCGGTCAGCCCGGCCACGAGTCCGATGACTCCGCAGACAAATCCCAGCACCGCGCCGATCCGGCCGATCAGGGTACGCTTGCATCCGACAGGCATGAGGCACCTCCTTGGTCAGTGAATTGCCTGAAAGGCTAGGCCGACTGCAGGGAGGAGTCAAGCGGACGCGCGGGATTGGAACAGGGCGTCGTTCGTGAAGCGTGAAGCGTCGTTCGTTGGCGGCGGAGTCAGGGGAGGATCGTCCGTCGCCATCGGCGGGCAGTCAGGCTGTGCGGTATTATCTGGAAAGTGTTGCGAGGATATGAGCATGAACGTAGAATGTCCTCACGTCCCCTGCGCATCTTCCGAACCCCGTCAGGAGGAATCCATGAGCGCGATCGACAATCATCATGTGGAGGCGATTTTACTGCCGGATGGAAAATGGTACGCCATCGCGGAAAAATCGTTTACGATTGATACCTACGAGTATACGGAAGAGGGAAAAACCTTCATCGCAGGATGCCAGCCGCAAGGCATCGCGGCGCTCGGAGCCACGTGGAAGGATAACATGGGGAAGCATTTCACCTGTCCACTCACGGCCATCCTGGCGGTCAGATTCACCTGAAAATTTCCATAAACAGCTCATCCAGCGTCAGCAACCACGTGGGAGCGGGGGCAGGGCGTCGTTCGGGGGAACGAAAAAGTACTCTGACCCCTGTTTCACAGCCCTCTGGAGCCCTGCCGTCACTCGTCGAGGCTCGGGCGAAGGAGGAACGGTCCATAGACCACGGCGAATAGCAGATAGGCGCCGCTCCATCCAACCGCAGCCAACCCAAGTATGAGATTGCTCGGAAGGCCAGTGGTCGGTCCTATCACTCGCAGGAGCGCGCCCAGGTTGACCAGCATATAGATGAAGACCGTCAGAGGACCTGCGTGCCGGGAGCGTCCCGTATGGCCTAGGCTGGCGCGGGTCATCACTGCCAGAGTCATCACGCCCACTGCGCCGGTTGTGAGCGTGTGCACCGCATCCTCTTTCGGCAGACCAATCCCGAGAATCGAGCATCCCAGTGCAAGCAGCGACATCGCCAGCCAGCCATAACCCAGATGCAGGATCAGCACCAACGGCTCACGCCACGTGATCCAGCCGTGCCAGCGCGACAGACGGCCCAGATTGGCCAATCCGCCCGCGACCAATATCCAGCCTGTCACCATGGCTTGCGGCTGAACGGTCCAAGCGACCGCGGCGATTCCGACGAGAAGGATCGACAGGTCATCGAAACGGGAAAAGGCCGCAGGCTGCTCGGGCCTGCCGTGCTCAACCAGGAAGTCGCCGGTAAAGCCAGGAGTGACGCGCCCACCGATAAGCGCCAGCAGCACCATGACCAGCGCGAGAGCCATTCGCTCGGGAAGATCCGTCGCCGCGCCGCTCAGAGCCAGCACGTGGAACAGGATGCCGGCACCGGCATACAAACTGATCAGCCCTCCTATCGGCGCACGAGACCAGCTCTTCCCTGCTGCAATTTCTCGCCAGACAAGCCCCGCCACCGCGATAAGAAAAGCCGCATCAACGGCGGCAGACACGAGGGGCGTGAGCCATGCGATGGCGGTGAGCAGGCGTCCTGCCAGCCATAGGGAAAATAGCAGCAGCAGCTGGTTTCCTCTGATCGGCGGTCGATCGGTCCAGTTGGGGATGGCCGTAAGCAGGAAGCCAGTGATCACCGCGGGCAGAAAGCCGAAGACCATCTCATGCACATGCCAATCCCGCGCCGGATAGAGAAATCCCGAGTCGTCGACTCCGGCAAGAGTCAGAATCCAGGCAGGGACCGCCACGCCGGCAAACAGCGCCGCACCAAGAAAAAACGGTCGGAATCCATACGAGAAAAAAGCGAGTCCCCTGTAACCGGATCGCTCGTTCGCCGTGTCAGTCATAGATCCTCTCGACCAGCTCCCGGTTGTTGTACTGCTTGCAAGAGACAGGAAGGCTAGGCTGACTGTGGGAGGGAGTCAAGCTGACGCGCCCCTCGTGTCATCCCACTTTAGAAATGTCCTCTTCCTCCCACAGTAGAAATGTCCGGTTTATCTTCTCGGTGTCGCCGCCATGGG
>MHEU01000008.1 GCA_001805245.1 Nitrospirae bacterium RIFCSPLOWO2_02_FULL_62_14
CAGCACGACTTCGCCGAAAAAATGCCCCAGGAGCAATCCGCCGGCCACGACGACCACCGCGCCGATGAGCTTGGGAATGAACAGCACGAACCGCTCCAGCAGTTGGGAGACGACGGTCAACTGGACCGCGTTCGCCGCCGAAACCAGGAACACCAGGATGATGAGCCAGTACACCAGGAACCCGACCACGAACGCCGGTGATTGACCGAACCCCAACCGTGCCAGCAACTCGTTTACCCTGACCTTCTCCGTGTACTCATCCACCCGGACGAATTTCAGAAATTTTTCAACGGCGGTGCGGGCAATCTTCCCCACGACCATGCCGATCAGGAGCAGCAGCAGGGCCGCCAGCACCGCGGGAAGTTTGACCAGAATTTCGCTCAACAGTTGTTGCACCGGCCCCATCAACAAGGACGCCCAGTCTTGCGACATGATTCACCTCCAATAAGTGAGTTGCGGACTCTCGTGCGACGCCGACGATCAGCGACCATCGGCGCACAAGTCTGAAAGGTCCGATGACCAAAGTCAACACGACGGAACTTGTATTACGGATGGCGGCGGCGGACACAGTGCATGCCTGGCTACCGTCACACCGCGCCGGATACGGATCGGCCCGCGGTCTCGCGCTTCGACCGCCCGGGCATGGATGCCCCGTGGTGCGCGGCCAGAAGAACCTGCAGCAGATCGCTGACTTCGGACTGGCGTTTCAGGAAGAATTGCGCGTCCGAATTCTTCCTCGCGCCGATCCGAACCGTCACAATTCTGCTGTCACGCAGACCGAAGACATCTTCGTCCGTCACATCGTCTCCGACGAACAGCGCGTGCTGCACGTGGAGACGGGCCATCAATTTCAACAACGCCCCGCCTTTGTTCGGCGTGCCGGGGGGAATCGCATTGACGCTCGACTTTCCCAGCATGATTCTGGGCGACGGACTCAGCTCCGAGAGCGCGTCGATCACCGCTGCCCTGGCCGCACGCGTGCGCGCGGCTGCCCGGTAATGGAACGTCAGCGAATAGGTCTTATCCTCCACTTCCACACCCAGGCTTCTCAATAGTTTGCCAAACCGGGTTTCGACCTGGCTCTTCCAGGCTGCGCAGGCTTGTCGGGCATAGTTCCTGACTCCCGCCAGATCATGGCTTCCTTCCACACCATGATTGCCGATCAGGTACGAGACATCGTCCCCCACGCGGGCGTGAAGATCCCGGAGCGACCGCCCTGATACGATGGCAATGGGGGCGTACCGGCTCAACTCGTTCAATTGGATGCGGACCCGGCTGGAGAGGCGAACCGTCCGGCGATCCCGCACAATTTTCGTCAACGTGCCATCGAAGTCGAATGCGTAGAGCGACCGCACCCCGGCAAGCGCCTGCAACTGTTGACGCCCGATCTCTCCGAGCGCGTGCCGCATCATCGTCGCTCGGATCGAAGCAGCGTGTCCGACCGCCGGACCTGCTGCATCACGCGCTCGCGCTGGCGAATCCGCGCCGCGTCCATCAGCATCCGCCCCGCCCACCGGTAGACATTGAATTCCCGGATCAGGGCCCGCATGTTCCGCATGCGCGCCCGCTGTTCGACCGGGGGCATCGTCAGAGCACGGTGCAGCGCCGCCGCGCACTGGTCGATATCGTAGGGATTGACCACCAGGGCCTCGGGCAACTCATGCGAGGCGCCCGTGAACTGGCTCAGGATCAGCACCCCCTGCTCATCGTCACGGGCAGCGACATATTCCTTTGCCACGAGGTTCATCCCGTCGTGAAGGCTGCTCACCACGCACAGGTCCGCGCCGCGGTAGTAGGCAAACGTGTCCGGAGGGTCGTGATGCACCACCTTGAGATAGATCGGCTGGTATCCGTCGCGGCCGAACCGCTTGTTGATCGTCTCGGCCAGGGTCGTGACCTGCTCCTTGAAATGCTGGTATTCTTCGATCACGGACCGGCTCGGGGCCGCGATTTGAATGAAGGAAAACTTCCCGATCCATTCGGGCTTCAGCTCCAGCAACCGCTCCACCGCGCGGAAGCGCTCCGGAATGCCTTTCGTGTAATCCAGACGATCCACGCCGACTCCGATCAGGCGGCCGGGTTCGATGCCGTTGAGCGTCCGGATGTGCGCCCGGCAGTCCGGCACCGGTTTCTGGTCCTGCACCCACCGCACGGGCCATTCGATCGAAATCGGATAGGGATTCACGGCTGTCAGCTTGCTGCCATAGGAGATGGTCGAGTCATTACGATCGATCCGGGCTTCCAGCAGACGGTCCACGCTGTCGAGGAAATTGTTGCAATGTACCCGCGTATGGAATCCCAGGATGTTGCTACCCAGCAATCCTTCGAGGATTTCCGCGCTCCAGGGGCAGATCCCGTACCGTTCGGCATTCGGCCAGGGTATGTGCCAGAAGGTGATGATGGTGGCATTGGGCAGCCGGTCTTTAATCAGTTTCGGCAGCAACGCAAGGTGGTAATCCTGAACCAGGACGACGGGATTGTCCGTTTTGGCTTCCTCCCGAACCACCTCGGCGAATCGTTCGTTAATCGCCACATATTGCTTCCAGTCGGACGAGCGGAAGACGGGCCTGATGTGCGCGATATGACAGAGCGGCCACAGACCCTCATTTGAAAAGCCGTAGTAGTAGCCCACTTCCTCTTCCGGCGACATCCATACCCGGCGGATGTCATAGGCCGGTTTGTCCGGAGGCACTCTTACATGGTCCCGGTTATCCACAACCTCCCGATCGGCGGTGCCGCTCCCATGCGCGATCCACACGCCCGAGCATGCCCGCATGACCGGTTCCAGCGCCGTCACCAGCCCGCTGGCCGGCACCTGCACATCGATCGTTGATCCCCGCCTCGTGTGGATGTAGGGCTCCCGGTTGGAAATGATCAGCACTTCATCGCCCGCCAATTGCTCGTGGAGAATCGTCCGCAGCGCCGCCGGCTTCCAACTCATCTGGCTCTCATCACGCAGACGCCGATCGGCTTCCAGATCATGGATCAGGGCACGGAGATCCTGCGCGACCGGCAGAAACTCCGGAGCCTGCGCCTCGCTGACCGGCGTCAGCAGGCTCTCCCCCCGCAAAATGCCGCGGACCCCCGCGACCCATCCCTTCCAGCTCAGATGCGCGACGAAGACAGTCACGAGCGAGATGACCGCTCCCAGCACCACAAACAGGTAGAAAATGTACCACTTCGTGTCCTCGCTGCGTCGCTGGATCCAGCTCATGTCGTGAATGAGCATGAGCCGCCCAAGCGGCTTGCCGTTTCCTTCGATCGCCGCCGAGGTGACATGGACGAGCCCCTGGCTCAATTGAACCACCGCGGTTGAATCTGTCTGGGAAGTGCCGGCGTCCCGACACTTGATCATATCCGGATAGGTTTGAGTCTTGTACACAAGACGGTTGCGGGTATCGCAGAAGCCGAGGGCGTAGAGGCGTTCATCCTGGATCACCCGATGGAAATACGCGAGCAGCTTGCTCTTGGACTCGGATATCAGGAGGTCGGCTAATGGCGCCTCCATGGTGCTGACGACCAGCTTGGAGCGGATGTTAAGGTCACGGATGGCCCATTGCAACGTGAGTTTGTCCACGAGCGGGATGAGCCCATAGGCCAGGGCGCTCAGAACGATGGCCAGCGGCAGAATGAATCGGAGAGAAAGTTTCATAATTCAACTTAGTTTACTTGGCCGGCAAAATCAAATAGTCTGTCACTATGTACCCCTACGGCCTTATCGGAAATTGCCAAATATCAGCGCTGGTGAGCCTCACCGGCTCGCTGGACTGGATGTGCCTCCCGAGACCGGACAGCCCGCCGGTCTTCGGCCGGCTGCTGGATCCCGATGGCGGACACTTTGCCATCACGGCCACGGCAGACCGCCAGGACGTGACATCGTCCCAGCAGTACCTGCCCAACACCAATATTCTTGTGACGACCGTTTCGCTGCGAAACGGGGATTCGTTCCGCATCACGGATTTCTGTCCGCGGTTCGAGCAGTATGGCCGCATGTACCGGCCGCCGGCCCTGTTTCGCATCGTGGAAGCGGTGTCCGGCACGCCGTCCATCCGCGTCAGCTGCCAGCCGGTATCCGGATGGGAGAAGGAGCCGGTCCACCCGGTCCGCGGAAGCAGCCACGTGCGGTTCGACATCCGGGGCGAGCTCCTGCGCCTCCTGACGAATCTGCCCCTGACCTACCTCTGCGAGGAGACGCCGGTCGCGCTGACGCAACCCCTGTATTTCGGACTCACCTGGGGACTCGGGATCGAAGACGATCTGATCAAAATCGCGCATGAATTCCTGGATCAGACCGCGCGGTACTGGCGGACCTGGGTCAAGAACTGTTCGGTCCCCGTCCTCCATCAGCCGGATGTCATCCGCTCCGCCCTTGCCCTGAAGCTGCACTGCTTCGAAGATACGGGTGCGATTCTCGCGGCACTGACGACGAGCCTGCCCGAACAGCCCGGCGGGACCCGGAATTGGGACTACCGGTATTGCTGGCTGCGTGATGCCTACTACACGCTGACCGCATTTCAGAATCTCGGACACTTCGAGGAAATGGAGGCCTTTCTCAAGTTTCTCCTGAATATCGCCCTGGCTCACGAGCATTCTCGGGACCGATTGAGCCCGGTCTACACCCTGAGCCAGGGGCTGCCGCTGCCTGAAACCACGCACTTGCACTGGCAGGGATTCGGCGGGAGCAAGCCCGTGCGGAGTCTGAACCAGGCCGCCGAGCAGGTGCAAAACGACGCCTACGGAGAAATGATCCTGACGTTTGCGCCGATCTTCTTCGATGAGCGCTTCTACGACCTGCGAACGAAAGAACTGGAGTCCCTGTTGGCGCACCTGGCCGGCCTGTGCGCCCGCAGCATCGCGCAACCGGACGCCGGACTTTGGGAAATGCGACACGGATGGCAGGAGCATTCCTTCACCAACCTCATGTGCTGGGCCGGGATCGAGCGCCTCGAACGCATCCAACAGGCCGGCTACCTGCGCCAGTTGCCGTTGAAACTGACCGACGCGCGCATCCGCGCCGCGGAAGCCCTGCTCCGCGGGAGCAAGGAGGGCGCGGTGCGGAACGGTCCGGCCGACGACAGCTATGACGCCGCCTTGGCCCACGTCGCCATTTTGGGATATCCCAATCGGCAACTCTCCGAAGCCACGATGACCCACATCGTGAAGGAACTGGCGGTTCACAACGGGGACCGTCACCCGGGATTCTTTTACCGTTACCTGCGCGAGGATGGATTCGGAAAGCCCGAAGCGGCGTTCGTCATCTGTTCGTTCTGGATCACGCAGGCCCTGGCCCGCCTCGGCCGCATCGAGCAAGCCAGGGACATCCTGTCTGAAACCCTGGCCGCCGCCAACCATCTGGGCCTCCTCTCCGAACACTTCATCCTGTCCTCACGCACCCAATGCGGCAATTTCCCGCAGGCCTATTCGCACGTGGGTCTCATCAACGCGGCCTTCGCGGTCAGCCCCCCCTGGAGCGAAGTGCTCTGACGAGTGGGCCGTGCGCAAGGAGCGCAACGGAACATCGCACCATAGAACCCGCGCGCGATCTTTCGGCAAACGATACGATGCGAACTTATACCGTCCACTTATGCCGCCCCTTGACCGCGGCCTTTCACAAAACTTCTGATGATCTCGGCCGCGACCTCTCGCCCACCCAGACCGAAGGCCAGTGCCAGCCCCAGTCCGATCGCGGCCAGGATGATCTGCACCGACGAGGTAACGATAGAGGTGTCGATGCCGACCTGTTCAAGCGCCATGATCGACGCGAAGACGAGAACTGTAAACCGCGCGATTTTCGACAGCGCGACGGCTCCGTCCAGTTTGTTGGCCGTAGCGGCATTCCGGACGATCTCGCCCGAGAAATGGCCGAGCAGCAAGCCGCCGGCCACCACGAGCACCGCCCCGATGAGTTTCGGCACGAACAGCACGAACCGCTGCAGGAGTTCAGACACCACGGTCAACTGGACAGCGTTGGCCGCCGAAACCAGAAACACGAGGATGATCAGCCAATAGACCAGGAATCCGATGACGAACGAGGGTGATTGTCCGAATCCCAACCGGGCCAGCAGCTCATTAAGCTTGATGGTTTCGGTGTGCCGATCCAAGTGGATCATCGCAAAAAACTTGTTGAACGCAGCCCGCACCACCCGTGCGACCACCATTCCGGCCAGGAGCAGCAGGATCGCTGCGGCGATGGCGGGCAGCATGCCCAGGATCGTGCCCAGCAGTTGCTGAAACGGACCAATCATCACGGTCAGCCATTCTTGCGGCATTACGCACCTCCCAAAAGACGTGTCGGTTAGACGCTTCCCCGGCGCGCGACGACGGGGCTGTCGCATGAGAAGAGAGCCATCTCTGTTCTCGAGACAGGTGACGAACGGATTATTCGATGGCAGCTTCCGCAGAGGCTGAGCCCCCGCGTCTCATCGCTGCGAGCCATCTCCCGTATCACCGCGGGACACACGCGGCCATTGCCATCGTCAAGGCTACTGCTATTAACAACAGCAGAGCTCCTAGCAGTTGCCACAATTTCCATCCGCCGAACGGTACACTGCTCAGAGCGCATCTCCTTTCCAAACTGCCGGGCGCCGGCTCCTCACAACGCGCGTTGGCGCATCGGCCACCGCCGCCGCCTGGCCCCGTCCAGAATCATCGCCCCGCCAACCGACCGGTTGTTCGTGATCACAGCATCAACGATCTCCCCGCAAATCAGACAACGCCACCCCTGAAAACAGTGTTCCCGGGTGTCTCCCCCCAACCCTTCAAAGGATTCTCCGACCATCAAACCCTGACATCGCGGGCATTGCATCAATCGGCTCCATATGCCCCTACGCTCGCACTCCCCAGCGACAACGCGATCGTACCCATACGGTTCATGGTCCACGTTGTCGTTACACGGTGAGGGGCGGCCCCTACGCTCAGGAACTTCGGACCGTCCCCCGTCTCACTTTGGAGCAGGCGTGGTATTGAGACTGGTCGTAATGGCCTTGACGATCTTGGTTTTCTTGAGCGATTCGATCATCTCATCGGGTGTCTGCGGCTTTGGTAGGTTGACTTCGATCGGATACCACCCTGCATTGCTGGGACCTTTCCGGCCTTTGATTTCATGGATAAGCTGTTCAATGCTCTCCTCGGACGTCCCGTCCTGGAACGAAACCCAGAACGTCACCAGATAGACCTTGGACTCAGGCTTCTGTTCCACGGTGGGTTCGGATGAGACCTCCACGCTGGCCACGTCCTTGCTCGCCTCTTGCGCCGACATCATTTTCGCGACGGCGACAGCCTGCTGCTCAAAGCTCATTCGCAGCTCGCGATTCTGGAGCGACACCATGTCGCGCTCCAGTTTCTGCTGCTGGCGGGCGATCCGCTCCTGCGAATCGGCCAGGTGGAAAATATGGTTGAACACCCGTTCCCGATCAGACTCCATCGAGCGCAGAACCTTATTCACCTGGGCCTCGACGGCCTGTGCCGTGCGATCTCCCGCCGGTTTTTCCCCTCGCCGTACCGCCTTGACGTTCACACCCAACTGCTTTTGATTCTGCACGACCGTTTCCACGGTCCGATGCAACCCCTCGAAAGTCTGTTGCTGGGTCTTGATCGTCCGGACGGTTTCTTCCTGTGTTTGTGCAAGTTGATGAAGCAGTTGCTCCTGACGGGCCAGAGCCAGACGAGTGTCCTGCAGCTTCGCCTCAAGCGGCTGGGTTGCCGAAGACAGCGCTTGACGCCTCGTCATATCGTGCAACTCCAACCGATCGGTGAACCGGTCGGCCACCAGAAACAGCACCGCCAGCACCAGTCCCGCCTGGACGGTGGCCCAAAAAGGAACGCGAACCGGGGCAACGCTCGAACTCAGACGCGCCATGGCAGCCGCCAACTGGTTCGGGATTCGAGCCCACGCGGAGGAGGCTGCCTGGAGTGTCACGCGGACCGTGCCGGCGTCAGGCCGATTGTGCACGCTGATATCGAATGTCGACCGGCCGGCCCGGAATTGCACCGTTTTCCGATCGAAGTCCTGCATGCAGACCCCCGCGACGAGTTCTCCTGATTCAGAACGGATCTCCACCGTATGGATCGCTCTCGTTCTGCTGACTGAAATCCGCGAGGTGTCACCCCGGCTGCCGTCCAGGACACCGATGCTTTCCTGGTTGACGAACACCTGAAAAGCCTCGGCCTGTTCGCCGCTCCGCCGGCCGCTTCGCGCGCGAAGCGCGGACAGCAGCGTGTCACGATAGGCGCGAATTTGCTCTTCGTGTTGCCATTCCATGGCCGTTTCCTCCGTTCACTCCGGCCTCAACCATCAGCCCGTTTTTCTGCAGGGGTCGCACGTACAGATCCACAGCGGGGACGGGAATATCCGGAAACTCGCCCTGGCGGAACCTGCACACGATTTCCAGGCATTCCCGGCACATCGCCAGATGCCAGACCCGGTAGTCATAACTGTGTCCGTCCCGGCAGATATCCGCCCACTGCTCGCCGGACAGACATGGGAAGTGCTCTGGTTCGCTCTTGCGGTAGTGCGTCTGGACTTCGCCGAGCAACCGTCCCGCATCCGTGCTAACCCGCTTGGCATCCTGCGATTTCTGATCCTCCAGACTGGACAGCTCCGGCTCGGTGAGCCCGATTTCCTCGACTGTCCGCTGCCAGCCGTCCCGGCGCCAGCGCCCGAAATTCTTGTAGATGCGCTGGCTGTCCATTGCATCCAGACCCAGCACCTTGACGACCTGGCTCTGGCCGAATCCGTATAGATGATAGAACAGCGCCATTAAGGCATCGCGGCTGATTACCGCTTTCGAGGCCAGTCCGTCCAGGAAACGGCCCAGCGGCGTCAGCAACCCCCGGTGGTAGCGCATCGGATCCGGTTGACTGAAAAACTTGGCGGCCAGGCTGTCCAGCAAGAAAAATGGCCGGCAGGGCACTTCCAACCGCCCGCATACGAGAAACCGCTCCAAGAGTTCATAGCCCCAGCGGAGCGCAAGCTTTTCATGAGCGACGTCGTCCGCCCACTGCCCGGTTTCTTTGAGAAACTTCCTGGTGTGAACGGCAGCACGGTCCAGCAGTTCGGGAAGCGTGTCGTTGGTGAACTGCTCGAATTCCTCGGCAGTCGCGACCAAGACGCTGAACCGGCTTAGCGCATGTGGTTGATCCTGCATGTCATCACCCGTTCGGGCAACACTTACAGTGCCTCAAAGTATGCCCAATTCAAAGGACAAGTACCGCAAATACCGGAAGATTTGGCTGGACATATTCTCCTGTTATCATCTTTTTTTGTCCACTGGAGGCCGCCCGTCTGTTCGGCAGGTTCCTCTGGATGATTTCTTCCAGCCTTTTCAATCTGTTGTCCAATTCAAGATGACCGGGTCACGTAATCTTGTGATCTTATGGAGCATCTGACCGGAAAATTATTTCACAATGTCCTTATGCCACTAAAACCAAGAACCGAGCGGCTGTTCTTCTGTTCTCCGGATGGATCAGCTCTCGATTCGTAGCACGCTATACCTCACGCATCCGCGAATCCTCGCGCACACGGTCCGAGTTGGACAATCTCCGCATCCACTTGCCGGTTTTGTCCGTTGGAAGTGATCGTCCCGTTTGATAAATGGAACGCTGTTCACGCGGATCATTTTATTCCCATATTCTAACCAGAGGGAGGATGCGATGAAGAAGATCGGATTG
>MHEU01000009.1:0-15970 GCA_001805245.1 Nitrospirae bacterium RIFCSPLOWO2_02_FULL_62_14
TGAGCGGACTTCACCGGAAGAGCGGGGCACCCACCGAGGCTTTAGCGAGCAGGAAAGCTGGAACTGACCAAGGCACTGCGGTCAACGACCGCAGCCGCGGGAATTCCAGAAGGTTTCCGCGAGTTAAAGCCCGGAAGGGTCGCTCCGAGAGGTGCGGAAGCGAAAGGCCATGCCACCCGACCTCGCCTCTCGGCAGCCGCCGTTACTGCTGTCCTTTTGCCTTCCAGTCGTCGAGGAACTTCTTCAAGCCGCTGTCTGTCAGCGGGTGCTTGAAGAGCTGCTGGAAGATCGAGAACGGCATGGTGGAGATATGCCCTCCGGCAAGCGCCGCTTCCACCACGTGCTGTGGATGGCGGATACTGGCGACCAGCACGAAGGTCTTGTAGTCGTAATTCTTGTAAATGGTGAGGATCTGGCGGATCAGCGCCATGCCGTCCGAGCTGATGTCGTCCAGCCGGCCGATGAAGGGCGAGACGCACCAGGCGCCGGCCTTGGCGGCCAGGATGGCCTGCGTGGGCGAGAAGCAGAGCGTCACGTTCACGCGGATGCCTTCCGAGGCGAACTTCTTCGTGGCTTTGATGCCTTCCGGAATCAGCGGCACCTTGACGACGATGTTCTTATGGATCTTGGCGAGCTCACGCCCTTCTTTCACCATTGCGTCGGCTTCGACGCTGACCACTTCGGCGCTGATCGGGCCGTCCACGATCTTGCAGATTTCCTGGAGCATTTCCTTGAAGCTGCGGCCCTCCTTGACGACTAGTGACGGATTCGTCGTGACGCCGTCCAGGATGCCGAGATTGGCGGCTTCGTAAATTTCCTTCACGTTCGCGGTATCAAGAAAGAATTTCATGGCCGGCTCCTTTCACGCGTGGAAACACTTTTCTGTATCGGCTTTCAGATTGTTCATTGTAGGAGCATCAGTGGCCGAACGCAACTTTGACAGAGATTCAGGCGGCGGTTAGAATCAAATCAACAGTGGCATGCACCCGAGGCTCGTAAAGGAGATGACATGAAATATCGAATACTTGGAGTGTTCCTGGCAGTCGGCCTGGCTGTCGGCCTAATAGCCGGATCGCTGGCCGGCTGCGGCGGCGGCAACCCCTATCTGGATGCGTCCTTGAACCCTGCCGAACTGGAAGGCAAGGAGAAGGCCTGGTTTGAGAAGAATTGGGGCGAACCGACGGGTAAGTCGCCGCGATTCTTCGGGGGAGAAACCTGGACCTATTTCCGGATTTCCGGCGGCAAGACCGGGCCGCCCTTCGGCAACTTTACTCCCACCCAGTGCCAGATCACGCTGAAATTCGATAAGGAAGGGAAGCTGAGTTCGTCCAGTTATTCGGGTTGCTAACGGACGTCCGAAAGTCATCAAGTCGTAAAGTCTTCAAGTCTCCCGGACTTTATGACTTTACAGACTTTCAGACTTGATAGACTTTTCGACGGCTTTTTAGCTTTGGCCGACCTGTTTCTGGAAGGTATCCGCGCAGTCGCGACTGCAGAAGAGGTAGGTCTGACCGCCCACGTCGGCCGATACGGCGGAGCCCCGTGGCACATATGTCTTGCAGACCGGGTCTTGCACCATGTCCTCCCGGCTGGCTGGGGGTTGGAAAGGCCCCTTAAGCCCGCGAAATTCCCTGATCGCGCTCCGCAAAAGGAAATAGGCGACCACCAGCACGCCGACCACGAGCATTAGTCGAATAATCCCCATTTGCGATCTCTCCTAACGGTGTCCCATCGTACGAGGCACTGGGAGACCTGTCAAGGAACGCCTTCCCCTGCCCAGCAAGGAGCCTGTCTGACATTGCCGTTCGTCACGAGGCGAATGAGGTGCGGCCAGATGCAAGGCCGCAGGCCTGAAAAAACCGGAGGTGTATTCGCTGGAATACATTGAGGATTTGTTTGGGCCGAGAACGACGCAGATGGCTGCAGATCGTTCGCCGTAGTAGAAAGGTCAATGTCGGACAGGCTCCTAGGGGGGACCAAACGGCCCATAGGCCTTTGGGCGCAGGAGGCCCTTTGCCCTGCCGAAAAGGACTTCTGACCGATGGTCAGGCCGATATACGCGTGTTACAGTGTGAACATGAAATCCTGCGATAAATGCAAAGGGACCCTGATGCTGGAGCGGGCCGTTGACCTGGACGCCGGCCTGGCCATCACCGTCTATGCGTGTTTGAACTGCGGACGGCGGAAGCCGGCGGAAGCCGAACCCCGTCCCTTGACAGCGCGCGCCCTCGCGATCCGCTAAGTACCGGTCATTCACGCTGCGAACCGTGACGAGCGGAACGCGGCGGGAACCGCTCTCGCGTGAGTCCCTGTCTATTGACGTGATTGCTGAACCGCGAGATGTGTGCGGTATCGCCGTGGTGTTGCTCCGATGACCGAAGGACATATGAAACCAACCGTGACCAAGCTCTCGAGCGTGCCCCTGACGGCCCTGCTCTGCTGCCCCCACTGCACCAGGCTCATCAGCTATGAGCGGGGAAAGCATGAGATTGCCTGTCATGCGTGCGGCATTTCTGTCACCGCGCCGGCATTCAAGCCAACCGGGTCTGTTCCCCGCCAGCCCTAACCTGTTCCAGTCTTGACAGTTTTGCCCGGCTGATTGACAACTGGGCCGGAGAAGCGCAGGCTGTCTCCCTCACGACCTGAGAGGCTCGCCATGGAACCGGGGTAGGCCACTCACCAACCGTCCGACAATTGCAGAATCCAATGGCAGACGCCCTGGGGCGCCGATGTGCGTTCCAGGGCGTCTTCGTTTTTCAGGCCCGTTTGTTTTTGCAGCGCACATTTCACAGGAGGGAGATGCCATGAGGCGATATGTCGGAGTCCTGGCAGGACTTGCGTGGGTCCTCGCGCCGGCCCTGGCCTGGGCTGAGGGCGCAGGGGGCGGCTACAGAGGGATCGCGCAGATTTACTATACGTTCATCACCGCGGTGCTGATCTACGGCGTGCACGACACGTTCCACAGCAAAAACGTGACGATCGCGGGCGCCGTCGTCATCATCGTGGTCATGTTCGGGTTCCTGCTGCCGAAAGGGTAACCGAAAAAGGCGTGTGAGGCGCGGAGGGTGAGAGGCGTCCTCTCTCCTCCCGTTATTAACAGGATGTTCAAAAAGGTCGTCCGGCGAGGCCACAGGGAGCCCGGCGACTGAGGCGTACGTTTTTCGGTACGTCGCAAGGAGACGGGCGACCGAGAACAAAGCAGAAGGCCTTTTTCAACGTCCTGCTAGCGCAGGCCCAGCACGTCCAGCATGTCGTAGAGGCCCGGCGGTTGCTTGACCACCCAGCGGGCGGCGCGGAGCGCACCCCGCACGAAGGTGTCGCGGCTCTGCGCGCGGTGCGTGACCTCGATCCGCTCCCCCATCCCGCCGAAGATGACCGTATGGTCGCCCACGATGTCGCCGGCGCGGATCGTCTGGATCCCGATCTCCCCCCGTTTGCGTTCTCCGATCATGCCCTTGCGGGTGTAGACCGCGGTCTGCGCGAGATCCTTCCCGATGGCTTTGGCCAGCACCTCCGCCATCTTCAAGGCCGTCCCGCTGGGGGCGTCCTTCTTCAGGCGGTGATGGGCTTCAATCACTTCGATGTCATACTCCTCGCTCAAAGTTTTTGCCATTTCGGCGATCACCTTGAACAACAGATTCACGCCCACGCTCATGTTGGGCGAAAACACGCAGGGAAGCTGCCTGGCCAGCGACCGGAGCTCGTCCAACTCTGAGCCGGAAAACCCCGTCGTGCCGATCACCATCGCCTTGTGGTGCGTCGCCGCGATGCGCATGTGCTCCAGCGTGGCCTGGGGGGATGAAAAATCGATGATGACGTCGCCCCGCCCGATGCAGGCCGAAAGGTCGTCCTCGATGATGACCAGGTTCGAACTGCAGCCGGCCAGCTCGCCGGCGTCCTCCCCCACCGCGACGTGCCCCGCTCTCTCGACGGCCGCCACGAGCGTCAGCGCCGCGGATTCTTCCATCAGCGCTACCAGTCTCGAGCCCATGCGCCCGGCTGTGCCCGCGATAATCACTTTAATCATGCGAAACTACCCCAACGATGAGCTGACAAGTATAAAGCTGACAGGCTGCAAGTTCTGACTTGTCAGTTTGGCACTTGCAGCTTGTTACATGTTTCACGTCTTCAAATGAGCCCGTAATCTTTCAGCGCGCGCGACAGTTTTTCCCGCGTGTCGGAAGCCATGGGGCAAAGCGGCAGGCGCAGTTCCGCGGAGCACCTGCCCATCATGCCCAGCGCTTCCTTGACCGGGATCGGGTTCGTTTCATAGAACAGGGCGGCGAACAACGGCGACATTTTGTAGTGCAGCTTCCTCGCCTCCGCCAGTTTCCCGGCCGCGAAGGCGTCCGTCATTTTCGCCATGTCCTTCGGCACGATGTTGGCCGTCACGGTGATGACGCCCCTGGCGCCGAGCGCCATCATGGGCAGGGTCAGCGCGTCGTCGCCGGAGAGCACCGTCATCCGATCGCCGCAGGCCTGGATGATGTCCGACACCTGTTGCAGCGAGCCGCTGCCCTCCTTGATTGCCACGATGTTCTTGAAGGATGACAACCGGGCCACGGTCGGCGGCAGCATGTTCACACTGGTCCGTCCCGGAATATTGTAAAGCACGATGGGGAGGTCCACCGCCTCGGCCACCGCCTTGTAGTGCCGGTAGAGGCCTTCCTGCGTCGGCTTGTTGTAATAGGGCGTGATGAGGAGCGCTCCGTCCGCGCCGGCTTTTTTCGCGTGCTTCGTCAGCGTGATGGCTTCATCCGTGCTGTTGGAGCCGGTACCGGCAATGACCGGCACCCGTCCCTTGGACGCCTCGATGGTGAACGCGACGACCCGCTCGTGCTCTTCGTGAGTCAGCGTGGCGGACTCGCCGGTCGTCCCGCAGGGGACGATCCCGTGGGTACCCTGCGCGATCTGCCAGTCGATCAGGTCGCCCAGCGCCTTCTCGTCGACTTTCCCCTTTTTAAACGGCGTGACGATCGCAACGAGTGATCCGTGAAACATAATCACCTCCACAGGCGCGAGGCAAGTGGCTAGAGGCTAGAGGTCTGAGACATCTCCGTTTTTCCTCTCGCCCCTCGCCGCTAACCCCTTGCCCATTACTTCCAGGCATCCGGCAGGATGCGTCCTTCATATACGGCGCGGGCATCCCCCTGCAAGTACACGTTCGTGAACGACTCGCCGTGCGCGTCGAAATACACGGTCAGCTCCAGGCCGCTCTCGGGCACCAGTGTCACCGGCGACTCGACCTTGGCCACGAGGCTGGCCAGCAGGGCCGAGGCGATGGATCCGGTGCCGCAGGCCAGCGTTTCATCCTCGACGCCCCGCTCGTAGGTCCTGATCCGGATCCGGTGCGGGCCGAGCACCTTGATGAAGTTCACGTTCGTGCCGGCCGGCTTGAACAGGTCGTGGTAGCGCGTGGGCCGCCCGACGTCGACGATGTCCACCTTGTCCGGATCGTCAACCAGATAGACGCAGTGCGGCACTCCGGTGTCGAGAAAATGCGCCTGCCGCGTCGCGCCGTTCACCGTCACGTTCAGGTTCAACCGCAGCCCCTTCGGATCGGGGAAGCGCACCTTGACCGCTTCGGGCTTCCCTCCGGGCGCCGCCGCCACCATGTCCGCTTCGATCACTCCGGCGAGCGTTTCGAACTTCATGCGCCTGGGCGCGATTCTCTTGAGATAGGCGAAACGGGCCGCGCAACGCGCGCCGTTGCCGCTGAACTCCGCCTCGCTGCCGTCCGCGTTGAACAGCCGCCATCGAAAGTGGGCCTTGCGCGACCGCTCGATCAGGATCAGTCCGTCGCCGCCGACGGACATCCGGTGCGTGCAGATCTTGGCCGCGAGCGCGCTCGCCCATGTCCCGTCCACGATGCCCCGCCGGTTGTCCACCAGGATGAAATCGTTGCCGCTCCCCGACAATTTCATGAAGGGGATCGGTTTCTGTTTCGCCGCGCGCCGCGCCATTACTGCTTCCTCTTCTTCGTCGTTTTTGCCGATGGAGTCCCCGCTTTCGACTTCAGGAAAGCCGGAATTGCCTCGCCCCTGACCAGATCGGCCAGGCTCTCGCGCTGGCGGATGACATGGATTTCCCTGCCCTTGACCAGCACCTCCGGCACGCGCGGCCGCGAGTTGTAATTGGACGACATGACGAACCCGTAGGCGCCCGCGCTCATCACCGCCAGCAGATCGCCGGCCTTGACCTCCGGCATCGCCCGGTCCTTGGCCAGGAAGTCCCCGGACTCGCACACGGGCCCGACGACGTCCACCGTGACCGATTTTGCCGCCGGTGTTTCCCGCACCGGCTTGATCTCGTGAAAGGCCCCGTAGAGGCTCGGCCTGAGCAGGTCGTTCATCGCCGCGTCCACGATGACGAACCGCTTCACGTCGCTGGCCTTCTGATACAGCACCTTGGTGACAAGCGCCCCGGCGTTGCCGACGATGACGCGGCCCGGCTCCATGATCAGCGTGCACTTGAGATCGCGCAGCAACGGTGAGAGCGCCGCCGACAGGTCCTTCGGCTCCGGCGGCGTCTCGTCCGAGTACGTGATGCCCAGCCCGCCGCCGATGTTGATGTAGCGGAGGTTGATGCCCCGGCCCTTCAATTGCTCGACCAGCTCCAGAATCTTTTTCAGGGCGTCCACGAACGGCGTGATGTCGGTCAGCTGCGAGCCGATGTGCTTGTGCACGCCGGCCACGTCGATATGCTTGAGCGACGAGGCCAGCTTGAATTCCTCCAGCGCCCGGTCCGCGCTGATGCCGAACTTGCTCTTTTTCATCCCCGTGGAAATATACGGGTGCGTTTTCGGATCGACATCCGGGTTCACGCGCAGGGCCACGCGGGCCTTTGTCCGCATCTCAGCCGCCACGTCGTCGATCGCGCGCAATTCGTCCGACGACTCGACGTTGAACATGAGAATTCCGGATTTCAGCGCATAGCGAATCTCCTCGCGGTTCTTGCCGACGCCCGCGAAGACGATCTTTTCCGGCGGCACGCCGGCCTTGAGCGCGCGGTAGAGTTCGCCGCCGGACACGATGTCCGCGCCGCTCCCCTCGCGCGCCATGAGGCGCAGGATGGCCAGGTTCGAATTGGATTTCATCGCGAAGGCGATGATGTGCGGCACGTGCTGGAAGGCGCTGTCGATCGCGCGGAAGTGGCGGACCAGCGTCGCATGGCTGTAGACGTAGAACGGCGTGCCGATTTCCTTGGCGATCCGGCTCAGCGGCACGTCCTCGCAATATAATTCACCTTGGCGGTATGCAAAATCGTGCATGGGTCCTTCCCGTTGTCTCCTTACCGTCCGCCGACCGGCCGCATGTCCGGCAACGTCACCTCGTCCGGCGGCGTCACAATCCCCTCTTCGGCTTTCTGTTTGGCGGCGGCCGTCTCGCGCGCTTCCTGCTCCTTGCGGGCCTGTTCCTCTTTCTGCCGCTCCTGCTGCATCCGCAACCCGATTCCGTAATCGTCGGGGGGAGACGGGAAGCCGGGGCGGCCGCAGCCGGCCAGCACACCGATGAGCAGCAGACCCGCCCAGGCGCGGCGCATCATGCCAGCACTTTCTCCAGCGCCTTGAGCCTGGCCTCGACGCGCTTTCTCGCCGTGCCGCCGATCTGCGAGCGCCGCTCGATGGCGCCCTCCACGGTCAGCACGTCCAGGGCATCCTTCTCGAACTTGGTCGAGACGCCGCGCATGTCCGCCAGCGTCAGGTCTCTCAAGTCTTTCTTCTGTTCCAGGCTCCATCGGACGAGACGGCCCGTGATGGCATGGGCCTCTCGGAACGGCACGCCTTTGCCGGTCAGGTAGTCCGCCAGCTCCGTCGCCAGGATATAGCCGGCGCCGGCGGCCTTGCCGAGTACGTCGTGGTTGACCGTCAGCCCCTGCATTACCTTCGTCATGATCTCCAGGGACGCGGAGACCTGATCGAGCGCGTCGAACAGCGCCTCCTTGTCCTCCTGCAGGTCCCGGTTGTAGCTGAGCGGCAGGCCCTTGAGCGTCGTCAGCAGCGCCATCAGGTGGCCGTAGACGCGGCCGGTCTTGCCGCGGACCAGTTCGGGCACGTCCGGATTTTTCTTCTGCGGCATCATGCTGCTGCCCGTGCAGAAGGCATCCGGCAGTTCCACGAACCGGAATTCCTGCGACGACCACAGGATCAACTCTTCGCTCAGGCGCGAGAGGTGCATGATCAGGATCGCCAGCGACGAGAGCGCTTCGATCACGAAGTCCCGGTCGGACACCGCGTCCAGGCTGTTCTGCGTCACGCCGGCAAAGCCGAGCAACTGGGCCACGTAGGTGCGGTCCACCGGATAATTGGTGCCGGCCAGCGCGCCCGAGCCCAGTGGCATCTCGTCCAGCCGCGCCAGGACATCACGCATCCGTCCCTTGTCCCGCTCCGTCATTTCCACGTAGGCCAGCAGGTGGTGCGCAAACAGGACCGGCTGCGCCCGCTGGAGATGCGTATAGCCGGGCATCGCGACATCCAGGTTCCGGCGCGCCTGGTCCAGCAGCGCCTGTTGAAACTGGCGCGTGGTCCTGACGAGCGCGCCGAGCGCGTCGCGGAGGTACAGGCGCAGGTCGAGCGCGACCTGGTCGTTCCGGCTCCGCCCCGTATGCAGCTTGCCGCCGACCGGCCCGATGAGGTCCGTCAGCCGCCGCTCGATCGCCATGTGGATGTCTTCGTCCGTCGGCGCGAAGGGGAACCGGTCCTTCTCGATCTCGGTGCGGATCTGTTCGAGGCCCCGGATGATCGCTTTCGCTTCCTGCGTCGTCAGGACGCCGGCCTGCTCCAGTCCTTTTGAGTGGGCGATGCTGCCCTGGATGTCCTGCCTGTACATCCGCCGGTCGAACGCCAGCGACGAGCTGAAGGTATCCATCAGCCGGTGCGTCTTGGTCCGAAACCGGCCGGACCAGGCCTTCTCCGTTTTTGCCACCCCGGGCTTTTTGTTTTTCTTCGTCATGTCGTCGTGCACTCACTAAGGAACGTTCGTCTGCGAGACGCGCGGGACGAGCGCGACTTGCGCGACTCGTCCATCTTGCCTTTCCCGCTTTTCTCGCTCGTCGCGCCTTTCTCGCGGAGTCTTATTTCTTTTTCCGTCTCTGTGTCCGGATCGCCAGCCGGAGCGCGTTCAGCCTGATGAACCCTTCCGCGTCCTTCTGCCGGTAGACGTCGTCTTCTTCGAACGTCGCGATGTCCAGGCGGTAGAGCGACCGGTCCGATTTCCGTCCCGTCACCGTGCAGCTGCCCTTGTACAGCTTGACGCGGACCGTTCCCATCACGTCCTTCTGCGCCTCATCGATCGCCACCTGGAGCATTTCCCGCTCCGGCGCGTACCAGTAGCCGTAGTAGATCAGCTCCGCGTAGCGCGGAATGAGCGAGTCCCGCAGGTGCAGCACCTCGCGGTCCAGCGTCAGCGACTCCAGGCCGCGATGGGCGACGTGTAAAATTGTTCCGCCCGGCGTTTCATACACGCCGCGCGATTTCATCCCGACGTAGCGGTTTTCGACCAGATCCACCCGGCCGATCCCGTGTTCGCCGCCCAGTTTGTTCAAATGCGCCAGCAGCGTGGCGGGACTCATCTTTTTGCCGTCCACTGCGATCGGGTTGCCCTGCTCATACTCGATTTCCACTTCGCGCGGCTTGTTCGGCGCCTTCTCGGGCGACACGGTCAGTTGGAAAATCTCGTCCGGCGGCGCCGCCCAGGGGTCTTCCAGAATCCCGCCCTCGTAGCTGATGTGGAACAGGTTCGGGTCCGTGCTGTAGGGCTTGGCCTTTGTCGCCGTCACCGGGATGCCGTGCGTCTCGGCATACTCGATCAACTCGCGGCGCGAGCGCATCGTCCATTCCCGCCAGGGCGCGATGATCTTGACCGTCGGGTCGAGCGCCTGATACGTCAGTTCGAACCGCACCTGGTCGTTGCCCTTGCCCGTCGAGCCGTGCGAGACCGCATCCGCGCCTTCCTTGGCGGCAATCTCCATCTGCCGCTTGGCAATCAGGGGCCTGGCAATGGATGTGCCCAATAGATAAGTGCCCTCGTACACGGCGCAGCCGCGCAGCATCGGGAACACGTGATCCTTCACGAAGGTCTCGCGCAGGTCCTCCACGTAGGCTTTCGAAGCCCCGACGGCGAGCGCCTTCTTTTTGACCGCCTGCAGGTCTTCACCCTGGCCGAGGTCGGCGCAGAAGGCCACGACCTGACAGTCGTAAGTCTCCAGCAGCCATTTCAGGATCACCGACGTGTCGAGGCCGCCCGAATAGGCCAGCACCACCTTCTTAACTGCCGCACGCTTCATTTTCTTCTCACCTTTCATGATGGGCACGAGGCACGGGACTGCAACGTCTATCGTCCTGCGGCCCGAGACCCGCGTTTCGACAGCAGCTCCACAAGGATCGCTTTCTGCATGTGCAGCCGGTTCTCGGCCTGGTCCAGGATGACGGATTGCGGACCGTCGAGCACGGCGGCGGTAATCTCCTGCCCGCGGTGCGCCGGCAGGCAGTGCATGACGATTGCATCCGGCTTTGCGCCCTTCATCAGACGCTCGTTGAGTTGATAGGGCGCCAGGGCTTTCAGCAGATCAGCCTGCTCGCGCTCGTGCCCCATGCTGACCCACACATCCGTGTACACGGCGTCGGCATCCTTGACCGCCACCTGCGGCTGGTCCGTGACCTCGATGGCCGCGCCGGTCCTGGCCGCGTCTTCGCGGGCCTTGTCCAGCACGCCCTGATCGGGCCGGTGATCGCCCGGGCAGCCGACACTGATGACCATTCCCGTCTTGGCGGCCGCCTCGATCAGCGAATTGGCGACGTTGTTGCCGTCGCCGACATACGCGAGCTTCACGCCCTTGAGCCGGCCTTTCCGTTCCTGAATCGTCAGCAGGTCCGAGAGCGCCTGGCAGGGATGACACAGGTCCGTCAGGCCGTTGATGACCGGTATGGTGGCGTGGCGCGCCCAGTCCTCGACGATCGCCTGGTCGAACGTCCGCACGACCAGCGCGTCGAGGTACCGCGACAGCACGGCGGCGGTGTCCGCGATCGTTTCGCCCCGGGACAGTTGAATGTTGTCCAGCGACAGAAACAGCGATTGCCCGCCGAGCTGGTTCATGCCCGTCTCGAACGAGACGCGCGTCCGCGTCGAGGGCTTCTCGAACAGCAGCCCCAGCGTCATGCCGGCGAGCGGCTGGTAGCGCGCCCCCCTGCGCCGCAGCGCTTTCAGCTTGCGCGCGGACTCCAGCAGGCGCGCGATCGCCTGGCCGGGGATCGCGCTGACAGTCAGCAGGTCCTTGCCGAAACCCGTACGACTGGCTCGACGGGCGGTCTGTCGTGGCCGAGCGGCCATAGCACTCCTTAGATGCGTTTGCCGAGAACTTGATTGAGGATATCCAGCAGGCGGTCAATGTCGGCCTGCGTGATGATCAGCGGCGGCACGAAACGCAGCACCCGCTCCGCCGTGCAGTTGATCAGCAGGCCGCGGGCGAGACAGTCGGTCACGACGGACTTGCCGTCCACCGTCAGCTCCATCCCCTGCAGCAGGCCGAGCCCGCGCACTTCTTTCACGATCGGCAGGCGGTCCTTTATGTCCTGCAGGCCGTGGGCCAGATAGTCGCCCATGCGCCGGCCGTGCTCCAGCACCCGGCCTTCCAGCAGGGTGCGCAGGACGGCCAGCCCCGCCGCGCAGCTCACCGGGTTGCCGCCGAACGTGGAGGCATGGGTGCCGGGCTCCAACGCCGCCGCGGCTTCCTCGGTGGCGAGACAGGCGCCGATGGGCAATCCGCCTCCGAGTCCCTTGCCGAGCGTCATGACATCCGGCGCAACGCCGAGCTGCTCGTAGGCGAACAGGGTGCCGGTCCGCCCCACGCCGGTCTGCACTTCGTCGAAGATCAGCAGAAGATCCCGCTGGCGACAGAGCTCGCGCAGGCCCTTCAAATAGGATTTGTCCGCGACCCGCACGCCGCCTTCGCCCTGGACCGGCTCCAGCAGGATGGCGGCGGTCTTGCTGCTGACGGCCTGCTCGACGGCGGACAGATTGTTGAACGGCACGTAGGTGAAGCCGGGCAGGAGCGGCTCGAAGCCCTTCTGGACCTTCTCCTGGCCGGTGGCCGTGAGCGTCGCCATGGTCCGGCCGTGGAACGACTGGAGCATGGTGATGATCTCGTAGCGCTCGGCCCCGTATTTCTGATGCGCGTAGCGCCGCGCCAGCTTGATGGCCGTCTCGTTCGCCTCCGCGCCGCTGTTGCAGAAAAAGACTTTCTTCGCAAACGAATGCTCCACCAGCATCTTCGCCAGCTTCGTCTGCGGCTCGGTGTAATACAGGTTGGACGCATGCAGCAGTTGCTGCGCCTGTTTCTGGATCGCCGCGACCAGGTCCGGATGGCCGTGTCCCAGCACGTTCACGGCGATGCCGGCGACGAAATCCAGGTATTCCCGGCCTTCCAGGTCGTACACCTTGCTGCCCCGTCCACGCACGATGGAGATCGGCGAGCGGGCATAGGTGTTCATCAAGTACCGGTCGGCATCCTGTCTGAGTTCTTCTGTCGGCATGGCCCTTACACCCTCGAAGGAATTTTTAAAACGTAACACATCGTCAGCATGAACGCAACAGAGCGGAGTGGCCTATCTATCCGTCAGCATTGAGGAAATTCGCTCTTTGGGCCTTACCCACATGATCCATGAACGCTTCTCCTGCAACCGCCGATACGCTGCTGCGACAAGCTGGGGCACGGGGAAAAGCATCTAAGCCTATTGGAGGCAAAGGACCTCTCCGCCGCGATTTGATCGAACGCGGCGGCTCAAGCGAAGCTTGGTATGGCGGGCAGGCTCGCCCCTCGCGACCTCAACGTGCTGTTTCAAGCACGCATCGGCCTCTCGGGAGCTCCGCGTGCCCGTCTCGCGACGCGTCTCGGCGGTTTCGGTCACGAACCGTCATGAATCATGTGGGTTGAGCCGGCACCGGTGGAATGTTATAAGACCTGCGCATGAAACCCTGCCCGAAATGCGAACAGCAGAATCCCGACGACGCCAATTTCTGCGGACAGTGCGGCGCCCCCTTTCCTGTTGCCGAATCCTCTCCGCTGTTGACCGACGACGAGCTCTGGCGCGCCTTCATCGGCCCGAACGCCGGCCGCTATCTCGAGCAATTCAAGAAGTTCGCCTTCACCGGCAGGCCGCGCTATAACCTGACCTGGCACTGGCCGGCGTTTCTGTTCATTCCCTTTCTCTGGTTCCTCTACCGCAAGATGTATCTCTACGCCTTCGTGTACGCGGTGGGGCCGGCCGTCTCGACGTTCCTGACCAACGATCTGATGGCCGGCCTTGTCTGGAGCATCATGGCGGGGGTCAGCGCCAACTACGTCTATTACTGGCATGTGCGTGAGGAAGTGGGCGAGATCAAAAAGAAGCCCTGGCTGAGCCGCGAGGCGCAGGCGCAGGCGATCCGGGAGGCCGGCGGCGTGCAGCCCTATGTCATCGGAGTCGGCGTGGTGCTCTACGCGCTCTTCTTCGCGGCCCTCTTCCAGGCGATCCAGGAAGGTCCGACGGAAGGAGAAAAATTTCCCCCGGCCCGTCCCCGTCCGTCATCGGAGCGCAGTCTGTTATAGCGGGTGCGGATTGCAACTGGTGCGATGATTGCGTATCCTGTGCGCGGTCGCAGTCGAAAAGTCTGAAAGTCGTAACGTCATCAAGTCTAAGACTCCGGAGACGTTAAAACTTTCGACTTGACGACTTTAAGACGTGCCTGGAGGAGTTGAAAATGCCCAAATTAGTGCTGCTGCGGCACGGCGAGTCGCAGTGGAACCTGGAAAACCGGTTCACCGGCTGGGTGGACGTGCCGCTTTCGCCGAAAGGCGAACAGGAAGCCAGGGCTGCCGGCCAGAAGCTGGCCGGCATCAAGTTCGATCGGGCCTACACCTCCGTGCTGAAGCGCGCGATCGACACGCTGTCGATCGTGCTGGAGGAGATCGGGCAAGCCGGTCTTCCGATTGAACAGGACAAGGCGCTCAACGAACGCAAGTACGGCGAGCTGCAGGGATTGAACAAGACCGAGACGGCGCAGAAATACGGCGAGCAACAGGTCAAGATCTGGCGACGCAGCTACGACGTCCCGCCGCCCGGTGGTGAAAGCTTAAAGGATACGGCCGACCGCGTGCTCCCCTATTATGAACAACAGATCCGGCCGCAGATTCTGGCAGGGGAGAACATTCTCATCGCCGCCCACGGCAACAGCCTGCGCGCGCTGGTGATGCAACTGGACAAGCTGTCCAGGGAAGCGGTGCTGGAGTTGAACATTCCGACCGGCGCGCCGCTGCTGTATGAGTTCGACAAGGCCGGGAAGGTTCTCAGCCACCGGTATCTCTAGACGGGCTGCTGAAAAAGCCCTACCGCCCGGATTGTCCCTGAACACTTCTGCTGCAGTCGCGCATACGCTACTGTGACCGTCGGGCTCGCCGCTCGGTCGGTCAACGTCCTGCTGGCCGGGACGCCTCCCTCCCTCGCGCCTCCACGCGCCTGTCTCGTGACGCGTCTCCGCGACTTCGCGACGAACTGCCAGGAACAACCCGAGCTTGCTTCGTTCTCGGTCGCGGCGGCCTTGCCACGGGAAAGGCGCGCATATTGGCGCGCGTGGGGTGGGCTGGGTGGTACAAAGACTTTTTGAGCAGCCTGAAGAAACTAGTCCGAGATTTCTAATTCCTCGACAGCTTGCCCCAACTCGTCCGCAGGAACCAGGTCAACCAGCAGTGCCAGCAACTTTTGGCGATCCTCCGGCTCGATCAGCGAGTCTGCCTCCATGACACCGGCCGCTTCGGCCGCCACGGCGGCGGGTTCGGCGCCCTCGCGCGTCAGGTTTTCGTACAGGCGACGCCGCTGGGCAAACTCGGACAGGTAGCCGTCGAAGTCCTGCGGAGGAAGTCCCAATTCGGCCGCCCAGGCTTCCTTGATGCGATGCGCAAGCGCCGCCCACACACGGTCGCGATCCTTGTCGGACAGCCCGGAGTCGAGCGCCGACCAGACCCAGAAGAGACAGAGCGTCAGCAGTTCGCGCAGGATCCGGTCTCCCTGCTCGCGCGATAGGGACAGGCCGTAGTCCTCCAGCGCGGCGCCAGAGAGCGCGCGGGACATAATGTGATGCAGATTCTGCGCGGCGTCGGTTGGCGACAGGCGCGGCATCTTTGGTCTCCAAGAAGGCTCAGGTTAAGGTTGAGGCTGAGACTGAACTCCCGTAGCGATTTCTTAACCTCAGCCAGGGCCTTGACCTGCTTCCAGCGGGCGCAGCATAACGCAACCACTGGGGCCGAACAACTGGCGGGCCTGCGGCCGATGGTGTCCGCGCGCCTTGTCGGTCTGTAGATCGTGTGGTATACAGACGCTCACGGATTGTACACACGCAGGAGGATCACACGATGAGCAGAGGGAATATTCGCATGACTAAGGCCGCGCTGATCCTGGTGCTGGCGCTTCTGGCCGGCAGCCAGGAACCAGCGCAGGCGGAGGAAAAAGGGTGGGGTTTCGGCACCGACCTGGGGTTCATTTCCGGGACGACGAACAATACGGTGTTCGCGCTCAACTTCCAGGCCGACTATTACCTGGCGAAGGAATTTTCGATCGGGCCGATGTTCCAGTGGGTGCCGTCCGGCGACTTGAAGCAGTACGCTTTTGCCGGCGTGGCCCGTTATCACTATGAGGTGAACGATCGTGTCAACATCGTGCCCTTTGCCGGCATCGGTTTCATTCACGCGGACCTGAGCAGCAGCAGTGTCGACCGCAACGATACCAGCCACTACATCCCGCTTGGCGCGACGTTCGAATACCAGGTGTCGCCGAAGCTCGCCCTTGCCAATACGGTGATGCTGAATCTGTACGACATTAATTTCTCGCCCGCACCGGTACGGGATACCACGAGCGTCGCCGTGTTCTTCGGCCTGCGGTTCAGACCATAAAGACCTGGCGCAAAGGAAATAAAAAGGCCGGAGCGGGTCCGCGCCCGCT
>MHEU01000009.1:15983-20200 GCA_001805245.1 Nitrospirae bacterium RIFCSPLOWO2_02_FULL_62_14
TCTGTTCACACTTCTCGGTTACTTATGCAACCGCACCACTACCGCTCCCATCAGATCGCCCTTCTTGAAGTCTTTTTTCGGGCTGCTCGGATGGGTGTTGTGACAATCGGCGCAGCCCTGGGCTATCGCAAAATCAGCCGATAACCCTTTGAACTGATCCCCGTCCGCAAACGTTACAACCTTCAGATCAGGTTGCGCGGCCAGTTTTTTCAACGCATCAGCTTCCGCCTTGGTTTTGGGGAGATTAGACTTGTAAATAGGCGTGAGCCCGATCAAGCTGAGTTCGAAGTCTTTAATTTCTGCTCCGGCAGCTTTAATGAATTGCGCCGGAAGCATGATCGCGTGCTCGTTGTCCTTCCAGTTTTCTGCCGGCTTCACCCCTCCCCGTTTCGCCTCCTCGACGATGTCTTTCGCATACACCGAGCGGAAGGCTTTGGCCGTGGCCAGGAGATAACGGACGACCTGATCTTGCGATAGGTCGGCTGCGGACACGAACGGAGTGACGATGGCCAGTGTTACCAGCACGGCGACACTGGCTTTGATGCGAATGGCGTACTTCATTGCGGCCTCCTGGTGAAAGGTAATGAATGCAAACAGGCCGTATGAGAGGCACAAGGAATGAAGCGCACGAATGAACAAGTGAAGATATTAGAAAGAAAGTGGAAGGTCAAATCAAGACATTTCGCTGCAGACGACAAATTGCGACCAGAGCCGGCATCATTTCACGTTCAACGATACTGGTGGCAAAGTAATACGAAACACTGAAGGGTTTTACCCGTCGGCATCCATTGGGAAAACGCGATAAAGAGCCGACGGTTCAGAGGGCAGTCGTGTCACGCGGTCCTCGTCAGGCTATCGCACAGACGCATCCATTCCGGCTCGCCGCTTTCTATCTGTTCGACCCTGAATCCGACGTGGTGCCCTTTGGTCATTTCCTTACGATAGACCGGTCGTGCTCGCAGGGTGATCTCCTCGGGGGATTGAACCGGAGATTCACGAAGCGGGGAAATGTGGATGCGGACTTCCCCCTTGATCAAGTCGGCACCCTGCGGGAGCAAGATACCGATGCCTCCATAGGACGCATCGATGACCTTGCCGAAAACCAGGCGATCTTCATAAGCGACCTCGCACGTCATGTAGATCTTCCGCCTCGGATGTGCCCGTTCGTGGGATTGCTTTTCAGTCATCGCGACAACCGTGCTCCTTCACAAAAATGTGACAGAAACCATTTTCCGATTCGCTTGAATCAGGGATAACCTAAAGCATTTCTCAGCATCTGCGCAAGCGAAGAATAGAAACTGTCTGGAGCAAAATGCCCAGAATTACTGGATGGGTTTTTAGGCTTGCGATTTGTGCGATATGACGATGAAGAGCACACCGTTCAAACGAAGTTTAATATGAAAAAGACGAGAATTAAATTAAGGGTTTTCTCCGCCGACATCCATTGCGAAAAAGCGATAAAGAGCCGACGGCACTAGCAAAGCGTGCAATCGGAAAAGATCACTGTAGGCACTTACTCAAGCGCACTCATATTTAAAGGGCGCTTGACCTCGCTAGCGCGATTCCTAAAAACCAGAAAATCAAATCAAGGTGTTTATCCGCCGGCGACAATTACGATAAAGCGATGAAGAGCCGGCGGTTCAACCGAAGGTTGGTCTGGCGCGCCCGGAGGGACTTGAACCCCCAACCCTCGGATCCGAAGTCCGATGCTCTATCCATTGAGCTACGGGCGCACAAAAGTTATTCATGCCCTTGCCACGATCAACACTGCGACGCCTGCAGAAGAGCCTGAATGGCATCGGCGATCTCGACCACGGTCCTGCCGTCCGTCGTAATCACATGGTCTGCCGCGGCCTTGTATTTCGGTGTGCGCTCGCGCAGGACCTCTTCGATTTCCTCGACGAAGGATTTGGCGCCGGTGAGAGACGGCCGCTGCGCGTCCCCGCCGATGCGGCGGCTGATGGTCGGCACCTCGGCGGTGAGCCAGAACAGGATGCCGTTGGACTTCAAATGCGCGGCGTTCTCTTCTCGTAAAATGGCCCCGCCGCCCGTATCAATGATCAATTGAGCTCTTCCAGCCAGATCGCGGCAGACCTCCGACTCGATGCCCCGGAAATGGTCCCAGCCATGCTGTTTGACGATCTCCGGAATGGACTGCCCGGCGCGACGGACGATCTCGTCGTCCGTGGAAACGAGCGTGCGGCCGGAACGTTCGGCGAGCAGCTTGCCGACGCTGCTCTTGCCGGTGCCGCGGTAGCCGATGAGAACAATATTCACGCGAAGCGGGACTCCAGGACTTTTCGCATCACGTCGGCCGGCGCCTTTTGCTTTGTCCAGAGCTCGAACTGCCCGACCGCCTGATTGAGGAACATTTCGATCCCACGGATCGTCTTGCAGCCGGCCGCTCTTGCGTCCGCAAGCAGCTTGGTGTCGAGCGGGTTGTAGACGATGTCCATGACGGTGAGGTGCGGCTTCAGCAACGAGGCCGGCATGCAACTCTCGTGCACGTTCGGATGCATGCCCAGCGGTGTGCAGTGGAGCAGCACCTTCGACTCCTCGATCGCGCGCCGGAGGGCGTCGTCGGTGATCGTGCCATCGGAGATCTGCAGCGAGGTTTTCGCCTTAAGATCCTTCACCAGTCCGGTCCGTTCTTTGTCGTCGATGCCGAGCAGCGTCAGCTTGGCGATGCCGGCGCCGGCGGCCAGCGCGAAGGCGATGGCTCTCGCCGCCCCGCCCGATCCCAGCATCAGGACTTTCTCTCCGCGAAGCGCCGCACCCGCTTCCGTGAGCGCGCGCAGCGCGCCGGACGCGTCGGTATTGGAGCCGATCAACCGGCCGTTCTCGATCACGATCGTGTTGACGGCGCCGATGTTCTTGGCCGTCTGGTCCACTTCATCCAGCAGGGGAATGATCGAAACCTTGTGTGGAATCGTCACGCTGAAGCCGCGCAGGTTCCCGAGCGAACGGAGACCCTTGACGGCGCCGGGCAGGTCTTCGACCTTGAAGGCCAGGTAGACGAAGTTCAGTCCCAGCTTTTCGAAGGCGGCGTTGTGAATGGCCGGCGAGAGGGAATGCTCGACCGGATTGCCGAGCAGGCCGCAGAGCTGCGTGTGGGCGTTAATTTCCATCTTGCTATTCGCTATCAGCTATTAGCTATTTGCTCTTGGCTATCTTTTGCGCAACGTACTGGCTGCCCATGACGATGTAGCTGACCGTGACCGCATCCCCCGCCTTGATGTCTTTCAGCGCCTTGATCCCGGCATATTTGGTCCGTCCGTCCACGACGAAGGTGAACCGCGTCCCGTCCTTTTTTACCGTCAGCTTGCCGGCCGCCTCATCGACCTTCAGCACCGTGCCCGGAAAGTCCACGACGTTCTGGGCGAGAGCCGGTGCGCCGATGACCGCAACACATGCCAGAAGCGCGCTTACTGCGAGAGTCACTCCGATGTGTTTCATGATCAGTTCTCTCCCTTCGACCGCTTGCTTCACTCCGAGCGGGGACAGACCTATCAGCGGTCTGTCCCCGCCCTCACTCCTTTTACTAGGGGCGACGTGGCTGATTCGCAACTGCGCGCGTCCAACGAGGGCCTTCTGAGGCCGCGCGTTGCGCGAGCACGGCGAGTCAGCCAGGGAGCCTCTTCTTCACACCCGCCACGCCCATGCCCCTAGTGTGCCGTCATGCCGCCGTCGATGGGAATCACCGAGCCGGTCATCCAGGCCGATTCATCGGACGCCAGGTAGAGAATGAGCTTGGCGACTTCCTCCGACGTGCCATACCGGCCTAGCGGATAGGCGGTCATGATCTGGGCCAGGGCGTCCTTGTTGTCGATCAACCCCGACGCCATCGGCGTATCCACCAGTCCGGGGCAGACTGAGTTGCAGCGGATTTTCTGCTGGGCGTAGTCCATGGCCACGCAGCGGGTCAGGGCATCCATCCCGCCTTTCGAGGCGCTGTAGGCTGCGGTCATGGGAATGCCGACGAGCGAGGCAATGGAGGAGACGTTCACGATTGAGCCGCCTCCGGCCTTGATCATCTCCGGCACCGCGGCCTTGATCATCCGGTAGGTGCCGGTCAGATTGATCGCCAGCATCTCGTTCCAGGTCGCCTCGTCCGTTTCGTGCAGCAGTTTGCCGAACGCGCCGGCGCCGGCGTTGTTGACGAGGATATCGAGCTTGCCGTAGCTCCGCGCGGCCTGCGTCACAGCCGCCTGCGCATG
>MHEU01000009.1:20288-22403 GCA_001805245.1 Nitrospirae bacterium RIFCSPLOWO2_02_FULL_62_14
CGGCGTCCGGTGATCACAACCGCCGCGCCCTCCTGCGCGAACAGCCTGGCGCAGGCCGCGCCGATGCCGGTGCCGCCGCCGGTGATGAGCGCGACTTTACCGTCGAGCCGTTTCACGTTGCGGACCCCTCATCGTCGTTCCCGTCCGGTTCGTCATCCGCCGGCACGGCCGTTTGTCCGGGAGTCCATAAGCCCGCCTCGACTTTGCGCGCGACGGTGATGAAACCGGAGTGTGCCACCATCCGGTGATCGGGCCGCACGCTGCGGCCCTGGATGTTCCAGGTGCGCAGCAACGTCTCGAAGGTCTGGATCAGGCCGAAGACGGCGGCCCGCTCCAGCGCCTCGACCGTCTGCATCACCTGGGGGACGGTCGGCACGAAACTCAGGTAGAGTCCGCCGGACCGCAAGGCATTCACGGCGTGCGGCACGACGCGCCAGGGTTCCGGCAGATCCAGCACGACGCGGTCGAACGGCGCATCGGCGGAATCGATGCCCTCGTAGGTGTCACGCTTGCGCACAGTCAGGGTGGCGACCGGTCCCAGATAGCGCTCGATATTGGTCATGGCGGTGCGGGCGAAATCATCGCGCGCTTCGTAGCTGACGACCGAGCCCCGCTCGCCGACCGCGCGCAGCAGCGCCATGGTCAGGGCGCCGGAGCCGGTTCCCGACTCGAAGACCCGCGCGCCGGGATAGATGTCGGCCCAGATCGTGATCATGGCGAGATCCTTGGGATAGATCACCTGGGCGCCGCGAGGCATTTTCAGCACGTATTCGCTGAGGGTGGGCCGGAGCGCCAGCATGCGCTTGCCGCGCGAGAGCGTGACCAGCGAGCCGTCGGCCTTGCCGATCAACTCGTCGTGCACGATGGTCTGGCCGCTGTACTGGAACGTTTCGCCGGCCTTCAGCGTCAGGGCGTACTGCCGCCCCTTCTTGTCGACGAAGTGAATCCGTTCGCCGTTTTTGAGTGTGCTCATAATCAGGCATTCTAGAGGCCTGGTGCAGGCTTTGCAACACGGAGCACAGGAGCTGACAAGCAAACAAGTTGCAAGCTGACAGGGCCAAACTTGTCAGCATCTCATTCTCTGTTCCTTGACTCCGTTCTAGGTGGGCCGTATGATCGATTGGGACTTTCCACGAGCGTCGTTGTATCGTTCCGGGCGAGCGGAAGTCCGAGCCCGCATTATTCATGACGGTTTGTCGCGAAATTGCGGAGTCGCCTGGCGAGACGGACGCGCGGAGCCGAGGGGACTGGCTCCCGCCGAAGCTTCACTAGGCGGGTGCCTGTCCCCAACAATATGTTGACCGACTGAATGGCGAGCCCGTCCGTCGGCATGCCGCACAAGCTGCATGCCGACTTGTCGCAGTCGCGAATCCGCGATTGCAGCAGAAGCGCTCATGAATGATGCGGGCTAAGGAGTCGCCCATGCGCCGTCTTCCCTATCGCCTGTTTCTCATTGCCAGCCTATTGATCGGGCCCCTGGCGAGTCTCGGCTCCCTGTGGCTTGTCTCTGCGTCAGGCGCCGGGTCGCACGTCGTCGTGGCGACCTATGAAGGCGTGATCAATCCGGTCGCCGCGGAGTATCTGCATGACGCGCTGGCCTTTGCAGAATCCAGTCATGCCCAGGCCCTGGTCCTGAAGCTGGACACGCCGGGCGGATTGGACACCTCGATGCGGCTGATCATCAAGGATATGACCAACGCGTCGATTCCAGTGGTGGCCTACGTCGCCCCGTCCGGCGGGCGCGCCGCTTCCGCCGGCGTCTTCATTACGATGGCGGCGCACGTGGCGGCCATGGCGCCGGGGACCAACATCGGCGCGGCGCATCCGGTGGCGATGGGCGGCGGCGAAATGGACAAGACGATGAAGGAGAAAGTCGAGAACGACTCCGTGGCCTATATCAAATCCATCGCCGAGCAACGCGGTCGCAACGTGAAATGGGCTGAAGACGCCGTGCGCAAGAGCGTGTCGGCAACGGAAAAGGAAGCGCTGGGCCTCAAGATCATCGATCTCGTTGTCGAGGATATCCCGGCGTTGCTGGCCAGACTCGACGGCCGGAAGGTGGCGCTTGCGAGTGGGTCCGTCACGCTGGAGACCAAGGGGGTCGAGGCACGCGCA
>MHEU01000009.1:22447-46155 GCA_001805245.1 Nitrospirae bacterium RIFCSPLOWO2_02_FULL_62_14
ACCATCGGCATCCTGGCCGAGCTGTACAATCCCGGGGCCATCCTGCCGGGCGTCGTCGGTGCGATCAGCCTGATCCTGGCCTTTTACTCGCTGCAATCCCTCCCGATCAATTATGCCGGGGTGCTGTTAATCGTGCTGGGCGTCGTGTTTTTTGTGTTGGAGATTCAGGTCACGAGCTACGGGCTGCTGACGCTCGGCGGGATCGCCTCCATGACGCTGGGAGGGCTGCTGCTGGTGAAGACCGATGCGCCGTTCATGCAAGTGTCGCTGTCGTTTCTGCTGCCGACGGTCATCACCGCGGCGGCCATCATGTTCGGAATGGCCTGGCTGGCGATGAAAGCCCGACGGCGCGTGCCGGTCACCGGCAAGGAAAGCATGGTCGGCGAGATCGCGACAGCGAAGACCGACGTGGCGCCGCACGGGCAGGTGTTTTTGCACGGAGAGCTGTGGGACGCCGTCAGCGAGCAGCCGATCAAGCGGGGGGACGAAGCGGAGGTCCGGTCTATCGAGGGCCTGACGCTGAAAGTCGTCCCGCGCCACAAGTGATGCGTTAAAGGAGACACCGCCATGCAGTTTCTAATTCCGCTCCTCCTGGTCGTCGTCCTCATCTACAACAGCATCAAGATCCTGATGGAGTACGAGCGCGGCGTCGTATTTTTTCTGGGGAAGTTCCAGACGGTCAAGGGGCCCGGCCTGGTGTTCGTGCTGCCGATCGTGCAGCGGCTGATCCGGGTCAATCTGCAAACCGTCACGATGGATGTGCCGCCGCAGGACGTGATCACCCGCGACAACGTCACGGTGAAAGTCAACGCGGTGGTCTTTCTGCGCATCGTGGATCCGCAAAAGGCCGTGTTGGCCGTGCAGGATTATCTCTACTCGACCTCGCAGATCGCGCAGACGACGCTGCGCAGTGTGCTCGGCCAGAGCCAGCTCGACGACCTCCTGTCGAAGCGGGAGGAGATCAACGCGGAGCTCCAGCGCATCATCGATCAGCAGACGGAGCCCTGGGGCGTGAAAGTCTCAGTGGTCGAGGTCAAGAACGTGGACCTGCCGCAGGAAATGCAGCGGGCCATTGCCAAGCAGGCGGAAGCCGAACGTGAACGGCGCGCGAAGATCATCCATGCCGAGGGCGAATTCCAGGCCGCGCAAAAACTGGCCGATGCGGCCGGCGTGATCGCCCAGCATCCGGCGGCACTCCAACTCAGGTATCTCCAAACCCTGGTTGAAATCGCGGCGGAGAAAAATTCGACGACAATTTTCCCTGTCCCGATCGATGTTCTCTCGGCACTCATGAAGTACTTCGAGAAAAAAGACTAGCGCGGTCCTGTCCAAAAATCTCTTTCTCGTTCAATGGGTTGGGCGAAAGTTTTTATCCGCCCGCCCTTGATTTTTAGCCCATAAGCCTTATTTAAACTCTCAAAACAACCTGGACCGGGCAGGTACGAAGCCACGGTGTAGGGTTTAGTGGATCGCAGAGACGTAAGTCGTTATAAATACACGTCTATTCTCTCTGCAGGAAAAGAGCGAATCTTTCAGGATGGGCGAGGCTCTAATGATTTATAAAGGCAAAAGAAGGCTGGAAGAGAGGCGACAGGAGGACCCTAGGGTCGGGGGGTATGCCATGAAGAAAGAATATCCAGCAGAAACAGAGGCCGTGGCGGGGCTGGTCGTGGAAGAAGACGATCCGCAGGCCGGCGATCTGCTCGACCGGATCGAGCGCGGTAACGGCGCGGCGGCCGAAAAGGACGATGCGCCGGAAGTGAAGCGTCGCGTTGCGGCTGCCGAACGGGGGCCGGCCGGACCGTTTGAGCTGGAATCCATTTACTTCCGCTCGTTCGGCGAGCGGCCGCTGCTGAATCGCGAGCAGGAGGTCGTACTCGCGAAGCGGATCGACAAAAGCGATCGCGCCATTCGGGCCGCCCTCCGGGAAGTGGCCGTGCTTGCTTCGCGCATGCGCAAGACGGACAAGCTCAGGGAAGCGATGCACGAATTGCATCAGGTGCGCGGGTTGAGCGGACTCTCCGCGATGGCCCTGGAAAGGGCGGATGTCGCGCTGCTCGCGGTGCTGCAGGAAGCCCGGGGACCGGGAAAAATTTCGGCCCAGCGGGTGAAGCAGTTGAGCCGCTGCCGGCGGCAGATCCGCGAAGCGCGCGTGGAATTCGAGCTTGCCAAGGACGAGATGGTGCGCTACAACCTGCGGCTGGTCGTGGACATCGCCAAGCATTACAACGGCCGTGGATTGGGCCTGCTGGATCTGGTGCAGGAGGGCAATATCGGGCTGATGAAGGCCACCGAGCGGTTCCAGTACCGCAAGGGGTTCAAGTTCAGCACCTATGCGACCTGGTGGATTCGCCAGGGCATCACGCGTGCGCTGGCCGACCAGTCGCGGACCATCCGGCTCCCCGTGCATCTGACCGAGGCCTCGAACCGGATCCTCCGCACGTCGCGCCGGCTTGTCCAGCGGCTCGGCCGCGAGCCGAAGATCGGTGAGCTCAGCGCGGCGCTTCGCCTGCGCCCGGAGAAGATCCAGGAGACGATGCAGCCGTTCCAGGAGCCCGTGTCGCTGGATAATCCCGTCGGAGACGGCGATACGCAGTTGGGCGATCTCATCGCGGACGGGCAGGCGCTGCCGCCGGACGCGCACATCAACCGGATCGAGCAGACGCGCGAGATGGATCGGATTCTGTCCACGTTGACGCCGCGCGAGCAACTGGTCATCCGGATGCGGTTTGGCATCGGACAGGATGAACCGTTCACCCTGGAGCAGGTCGGCGAGCAACTGTCTGTCACGCGCGAGCGAATCCGGCAGATCGAAGCCAAGGCGCTCAAGAAGCTGAAGACGCCGGAGATCCGGCAGATGTTCGCATCCATCAAGTAAGCGGGCGGCAACTGCCATCCACACGGGCGAGGCTTCGGCCTCGCCCGTGTTGTTTGGGGCCCGAAAGTCCCTTCCTCCGTCGGTGGATTTATGAGAGAATGCGCGCCGGCCATCTGGAGGAAGGGCACAATGGCGCGAACGGGTCGGCAGACGGCATTCGTAATCGGGGCTCTGCTCTTTGCATGGTTCGCCGCTCTCCCGGCGACTGGCGCGCACGCCCAGAACGGCGCTCCGCCTGCCAAACCGAAAGACTGGTCCGTTCCGACAGTGGTCGCGGCGGTCCGGCCGTCCGTGGTGACCATCCTCGCCCGCGGCGTCCCTCCCGCATCGGCTCAGCTCGGATTCCCTTCCGGTTCCGGCTTCATCATCGACGAAAAAGGCTACATCCTCACGAACAACCACCTTGTCGAAGGCGTGAAAAGCATCGTGGTCGGGCTGTCGAACGGGCGGCTGACACCGGGACGCGTGGTGGCGCGCGATTTTCTGCTGGACCTGGCGCTGGTAAAGATTTCGGCCACCGATCTCGTCGCGGTGACGCTCGGCCGGTCCTCGCTGCTCCAGACCGGCGAAACCGTCGTCGCCATCGGCAATCCGTTGAAAGGCGGTTCTTCCGTGACGGTCGGTGTCGTCAGCGCGGTGGACCGCTCGATTCTGACCCCGGACGGCGAAACGCTCTATGACCTCATTCAGACGGACGCCACCACCAATCTTGGCAACAGCGGAGGACCGCTGGTGGATCTGTCGGGACGCGTGGTCGGGCTCAACACGGCGGCCGCCCCGTCTGCACAGGCCATCAGCTACGCGATCTCGATGGATGCCGCTGCTCCGTATATTCAATCGATGCTGGTTCGCGGGACGGTCCTGCGACCGGATATCGGCTTTGTTCCGGTGACCGTCACGCCGAGCGTGGTGGCCAGCTTCAATCTGGAGATCGATCGCGGCGTGCTGGCCGCCCAGCTCGACCCGGCCAAACATCTGGGACAGCTCGGCATGCAAAGCGGCGACGTGATTACCGCCGTGGACAATGTCGAAATCTATAATATGGGGGATTTCTGGCACGCGTATCTGAGTCCCGCCGACAAGGCACCGGCGAAACTGTCGGTCTTCGGGAAAAAGGGTCCATTTTCGGTCACGTTGCCGAGGCCGTCGGCGCCGCCGGTGAAACGATGACGCCCCCGGCGGCCTGCGAGGAGGTGCGCCCTGCGCGATCATGTGCAGGCTCGCGACCTCCGGCCGCTGCAGTGGTCCAGCACGAGCTTCTCGAGTATGCTGCGGCATGGGCGCTGCAACGCCGGCTTGTCGACGACCGGATTGCCGGCCGAACGCCCGACACGCTGCTGCTGCTCGAGCACGAGCCGGTGTTTACGGTCGGGCGGACGGCACGCGCGGAACATTGGGGCGGAGACGAGCATGCGCCGCACGTGGCCGGCATCCCGGTCGTTCGTGTCGAGCGGGGCGGATCGGTCACCTACCATGGTCCGGGTCAGCTTATCGGATATCCCATCCTGAGATTGAACCGCTTCTGCCCTGGTCCCAGGACCTACGTCCGGATGCTGGAAGAGGTGATCGTCCGGACGCTGGCCCGGTGGAACATCGCCGGGCGGCGCATCGACAAGCTGCCCGGCGTCTGGACGGGCGACGAGCGGCCGGCGAAGATCGCGGCGATCGGCGCGCGCATTGAACGAGGGGTGACGATGCACGGGTTTGCGCTGAACGTCACCGTGGATCTGGCGCCGTTTTCGCGGATCGTCCCCTGCGGTCTTGCCGATTGCCGCGTGACGTCGATGGCGGAAGTGCTGGCTGGTCCCGTGGATGCGCACGAGGTCCGCCGGTGCCTGGCGGAGCAGTTTGCCGATGTCTTCGTGCTTGAATGGATGGCATCATGACGCTGCCCGCCCTCCCGCACGAGATGGACAATCACACCTTCCGGCTCGCCGTTGCGCAATTCGATCGCGCAGCCGAACTCATGAACCTTGATCCCAATCTCCGGCAGCGATTGAAACTGCCGGACCGGTCGCTGGTCGTCAGCGTGCCGGTCCGGATGGACGACGGGCACGTGGAAGTGTTCACCGGCTATCGCGTGATCCACGATTCGTCGCGCGGACCGTCGAAAGGCGGCATTCGCTACCATCCCGAGGTGAACCTGGGCGAGGTCGCGGCGCTGGCCATGTGGATGACCTGGAAATGCGCCCTGGCCGGTCTGCCCTATGGCGGCGCCAAGGGCGGGGTGCGTGTTGATCCCCAGAAGCTGTCCCGCGGAGAATTGCAACGGTTGACGCGCCGGTACGCGGCCGAGATCTTTCCGTTCATTGGTCCTGACAAGGACGTGCCGGCGCCAGATGTGGGGACCGACGCCCAGGTCATGGCCTGGATCATGGACACCTACAGCATGCAGGTGGGGTTTGCGTCGCCGGGCGTGGTCACCGGCAAGCCGCTGTCCATCGGCGGCAGCCTGGGGCGCGAGGAAGCCACGGGCCGCGGCGTGGTCTACGTGACCCTCGAGGCGATGAAGCATCTCCATCTGGATCCGAAGAAGGCGACGGTGGCGATCCAGGGATTCGGCAACGTCGGGTCGCATACCGCGCGCATCATGCACGAGGTCGGCGCGAAAGTCGTCGCGGTAAGCGACCATACCGGCGGCCTCTACAATAAAAACGGTCTCGACATTCCGAAACTCCTCGCTGCGTCGAATGACCATGGCCGTCCGCTGGGCGACATCAAGCTTGGCGACAGGATCACCAATGAAAACCTGCTGCAACTGGACTGCACGGTACTCGTGCCGGCGGCTCTCTCGGAGCAGATTACGGAGAAAAATGCGGCCAAGGTCAACTGCCGGATTCTCGCGGAGGGCGCGAACGGCCCGACAACCCTGGAGGCGGATCAGATTCTCCACGACAAGGGGGTCTTCATCATCCCGGACATTCTCGCCAATTCGGGCGGCGTGATCGTGTCGTATTTCGAGTGGGTGCAGGACGTGCAACGGTTTTTCTGGAAGGAACAGGATATCCGGGACCGGCTGCATGAGATCATCACCTCCGCCTTCCACCGGACGCTGGAATTCTCCAACAAGCAGAAATCAGGGATGCGGATGGCGGCGCTGATGAGCGGGATTGACCAGGTCGCAAAGGCCCATCTGGCCCGCGGGTTGTATCCCTGAAATGGTCACCTACGTGCTGGCGGCGATTGCCGGAATCTGGATGGCTGACGGGCTGGCCCTGCTGGTTGCGCCCCGTCACGTGATGGCCCGTGTGCGGGAAGCCGTGGCCCTGGCGCCGTCGCTGCTTCGGTGGGAGGGCGCCGCGGCCTGTCTCGGCGTCGTCCTGCTGCTGGGGACGGAAGGAATCCATTATCAGCCGCTGTGGATGGCCGCCGGCGCGGCGATGGTGCTCAAAGGCCTGTTTCTGGCGGTGGGGCCTGAGCCCTGGCGTCACTGGCTTGTTGACTGGTGCCTGCGGCGCGAAGATGTGGACTACCGCTTCTGGGGGTTGGGCCTCTGCACGCTGGCGGTACTCCTGCTGCATGCGCTCGGCTGGATTGGGAACCGGTAACTGATGCAGACCACGCTGGTGCTGGGCTTCATCAGTCTGGTCTGGCTGGCCGCCGGTGCGGCGCTGATTGCCGCGCCGGCCTGGTTGAGCGGTCAGGTGCAACGGCATCTGGCCGATCCCTTTTCACGCTTTTTCCTGTTGCAGGGAGCCGCGCTGACCGGCGTGCTGGTTGTGCTTGGCTCGTCCGTGGAGCAGCGGTCATGGTTCTGGATCGCGGTCGGGAGCCTCGCGACCGCCAAGTCGATGATCCTGCTCGGACTCCCCGCGCATCGCCGGGACCGGCTTCTGTCGTGGTGGTGCGCCCGGCCGCAGTGGCTGCAGCGGCTGGGCGGCGCCGTGACCGTGGTGTTAGCCACGCTGCTCGCGATCTATGCGGTCCGGGGCGGATGATGGATCTGCGCTCCCTGTGGGATCTGCATCGCGCGGCGGACTGGCCGAAGTTTTCCAGTCCGGACGAGGGCGAGCTGATGACGCTGGACACGGTCATCAGCGGCTGCGCGACCTATTATTTTGACGAGCAGAGCCTGGATGGCCCGCGCGTGGCGATGCTGGGACACTGCCTCGACGATCTGGACAGGCTGCTGCCCGACATGCCGGATGAAGCCGGAGAGTATTTCATCCGCCTGCGGACGCTTGCCAGCCTCCTCCTGGACACAGCCCACGGCACGTAACCGGTCGTGTTCATGCGGGCCGAAACGCTTCGTTCATCCTTGCATGTGCGTGGAAGCGTTCGCTACAATGCCGTGACTTTTTTCTTTAGCGGCTTAAAGGAGGCCACAATGGACGTGCAGTCGTGGCGGTTGTTGCTCATGTCGATCGGGTTCGCAGCCGTATTCGGCGCAGCGAATCTGACCGGCGCCGAGCCCTACGAGTTGAGCAAAAACGACGTGATGGATCCCAAAGCCATCAAGAGTTCCGAAGTCTCGCTCTTCGGCGTCAAGCTCGGCGATCCTGAAAGCAAGGCCTACGACCTGCTGGTGAACGAAAAGATTGCGGGCGTGAAAACGGAGCAGGAAGGCACGTTTCTGCTGTTACTGGACGCGCGCAAGCCGACCGGACCGATGGCCGGCGTCCGGCTCATGGACGGCAAAGTCGACCTGATCTTCATCAACAACCGCTTCGCCTACAAGGTCCGGGGACTCTTCCGCAACGTCCTTACCAGCGAAAGCCCGGACGATATCCGCAAGCTGCTCGGCAAGGAGGATTGCGGAGACGAGAATGTGATGGGCGCCGTGATGAACTATGCGAAACAGGGCGTGCTGATTAATTACCTGGGCAAGGACGTCAACGTCGAATTCGCGGTTCCCGGCGGTTGCTGATCAACCCGTTCCCCGCCCCCGCGCTACGCGGGAGTTTCCCGGAAGAATTCCGAACCATTTCCACAGAGTTCCGGATGTTCGATTTCGCGCGCGCAAACCGGCGTCAATGCCGGCGCGCGCAAGTCGTTACTGCAGGGATAGCATGCCCTGGCGCAGCAGCGAGGAGGCGGTGTCCCACCGGCGGTTGGCGTGCAGGAGCACGAGCAGCACTTCTTTGCCGTCCTGAGAGGCCTTGACCACCAGGCAGCGTCCGGCCTGCGAGGTGAACCCCGTTTTGATACCTTCGATGCCGGGGAGGCGGCCCAGCAGCCGGTTGGTGTTCCGGAGCCAATAGGAGCGGTTCGCATTGAGGGGAAAGATCAAGTCGACTTCCTTGCGAACCAGCGCGCGAAAGGTGCGGTCCTGCATGGCGATTTCGCTCAGCGTGGCCAGATCCGCCGCCGTCGTATAATGCGTCGGCGAATCGAATCCGCAGGCGTTGCTGAAATGCGTGTCCAGCAGGCCCATCCGGCGTGCCTTGTTGTTCATCATAGCCACGAACATCTCTTCCGATCCACCCACGTGCTCGACGGCGGCCAGGCAGGCATCGTTGGCCGAGGTGATCAGCATCGCCTTCAGGAGATCCTCCAGTCGGAACACGTGCCCGGCATGCAGCCTGAGATGGATCTTCCGGGCAGCGGCCGCCTTGCGGCTGATCGTCACCGTGTCGCGCAGCTGGCCGTATTCAAGAATGACCAGGGCGGACATGATTTTGGTGAGGCTGGCCGGCGCGACGCGCCGGTTCGCGCGGACTTCGTAGAGCGTGCGGCCCGTGGACAGATCCTTCAGCAGGATGCTCTGCGCCTGCATCCGGTGGCGGCGAAAGAATGTCAGCGAGGGGAGTTCACCGGCCGACGACGCGGCCGCTGTCATGGTCGTCGAAGAAGGCGTATGCGAGGCGTGCACCGTCCCGGAAGCCATCAGGGACAGGATGAAGAACCCCGCGCCTCCCGCGAGCAGCGGAAGGGTCCATGTGGCGGGTCGGTGACGGGGGACCAGGGAATTCATGCGGTGAGAAACAGCCGGTTCACAGGGAGATCGTCTCGCGAACTTTCGCTCCCCGCCACCCGTTGTCCAGAACCTTGTGGAAGAATCGCAGCAAGTCGGCCAGGTCGAGCCAAAATCCGCAGTTGAGGCAGCGCGCGTACAGGCGCCGGCTGAGGAGCGTGTAGTGCCGCTCCACCATCATACATCCATTGCATTTGAGGCATTGCATGGTCCGTCCGTATCATACCACGAGCCGTCGTCACGTCTGGCGTAACTGGAACTCTGATCGTGTTTGTACCCTGCGTTGTCCGCGCTGTCAAGCCTGGGGCTGATTCAACGCAACCGGTTCATGATCAACGCCACGCACCCTGCCAGCATGCCGCCGCCCAGGATGGTCATCGTGAACGTCAGCACGGCATTCGCGCTGCCCGTCGGATGTGTCTGGTACAGCAGATCGTGCACGCCGCCCTGGATCATCAGGATGGAGAGTGTCAGCAGCGCGCCCATGCCGAACCACCAGAAAAATGTTCTCATGCCGGTCCGCCCTGCCGCCTGGTCACCAGGACAGTTTCCCGGAGCGGTTCACGACGCCGGCCTCGGCGCGATGGGGTGCGCTCCCTGATGGAGAAAAATGCTCACGCTCCCCGCGCCGTTGCTGACGACCGCCAGTCCCGGCGGCTCCGCGGCGTTCGGTTTTAACGACAGGGGCGCAATGGCGAAGGGGCCCGCACTCACACGGTAGTTTTTGGGGGGATATTTGAACGTGCCGTCGCCCTTCCCGAACAAAATCGAGAGATCGCTGGATTGGATGTTCACGATGGCGACATCAGCCATCCGATCGCCGTCGAAATCGCCGGCGACGCCGTGCACCGGCCCCGCGTCCGCGCCGGATTCCTTGCCGTTCTGGAACGTTCCGTTGCCGTTTCCCAGAAAGACGACGAAGCTGTCGCGCTCGCCGTTGATGACGAGCAGGTCGGTCTTGCGGTCATTGTTGAAGTCCGCGAAGGACACGCCAAGCGGACGCTTGCCGGTCCGGTAATCCACGGGATCGCGGAAGGAGCCGTCGCCGGCGCCGGTCCAGACCGTGACGGCGTTGCTCATGGGCCCGCCGTTGGTGACGAGAAGATCCTGCTTCCCGTCCTGATTGAGGTCGGCCAGGGCGAGCGAAGTGGGCGTGTCGCCGTACTCGTAGCGCTGGCCGGGCGTAAACGTGCCGTCGCCGACGCCCAGCAGCACAGCGATTTTGTCGTTGCGCAGCGCCACGACAAGGTCGGGTTTCTGATCTCCATTCACGTCGCCGGCCGCGATCGAAATCGGCGTTCTCTGCACGGGATACCGCTGTCCTTCGCTGAACCGCCCGCCGGCCAGTCCGAGGAACAGGACGACCTGGTCGCTGCCCGCGCAGGCGACGGCGATGTCCGTCCGGCCGTCTCCATTATAGTCGCTTAAGGCGAGCGCCCGCGGTTCCACGCTGACATGCAGTTGTTTGGGCTCCTTGAAGCTGCCGTCGCCGTTGCCGAACAGGATCGACAGCGAGTCATTGCCGATGTTCGTGACGATCAGATCCGTCAGGCCGTCCTGGTTGAAGTCCGCCGTGGTGACGGAGGTGGGATTCTTGCCGACCTTATACGTCGCGTAGAGATAAAAGGGATCGGGAGGCGTGAACGGTTCACGCTGGGGGCAGCCGGCGACGGTCAGCCAGGCCAGGAGCAAAACGCCCCAGGCGTCAGGTCCGAGAAGAACCGGGCGGCGGTACACGGTCAACGGTGCCCCCTCACAGAATCCGGTTTCCTCTTGGCCGGCCCCAGGTGTGTCACATCGGAACGGGGGGAGTATACCGAGGCTCTGAACCAGCCGCAATCCCCGAATTTCCCCTGGCAGATTGGAAGAAGACTAGGCTACAATGCACCCTCCACCGTGGGTTGAGGACGCACGCGCCGTGCTCAGCTCAACCGAAGGTTGGTATCAAGAATCGAGGCTGATTGGCGGCAAAGTACCTCGTCGTTCGCATGTGACCCGTCGGGAGCCACTGGGTCGAGCGATCGAAGCGAGCGGTTCGAGTGAAGTTTGGGACGGGGGGAGCAATGTCAGACAAAGTGAAAATCAACTTGACGATGTACGGCATCGCCGAGGTTCTGAAATGGTGCATTGATCGGAATCATGGTCGGATTCCGGGCGTGGATACCGAGGGGTTCAAGAAGATGCAGGCGTTGCTGGCGGAGAAGCCGCAAGCCGGAGATTACTTCACATTGGATCAGTTCTGGAAGAAGAGTGTCGTGCTCGAGTTGACGTCGGAAGAAGTCGCGACGATCGACCGCTGCCTCTACGACATCCCCAATTTCGACAACGTGCCGTTGCCGCAGATCCGGCACAAGTTCTGGCCGAAACAGTCCGCCGCCCACTGAGCGCTCATTACTCGTTAACCGCCCTTCGATCTGACTCAGGGCCGTGAGCTTGCCGAACGGTTATTCGTTAAACGGAAGAACAGATTTTCTCGCGGTTAACATTTCACGATTCACGTCTCTCGTCCGCTCGGACGCCAGCCGGTCCGTGCAATAGCGCTTCACGGGGTCCGTGTCGGCATCGGGATCGGTGCCGTCCCACAGCACCTCGCGCAGGTTCCAGTGTACGATGGGGTACAGGAGGGCGCCCGATCCGGTCAAGAGCAACAGACGCACGTGGGTCATCATCTCCTCTTCCTCCGACCGGAGCTGCAGCCGGTCGAACACCCGTTCGTACCATTCGCGCGTCGGCTGCTGTTTTGTCCGTGCCTCCTGCAGCCGTCGATAGGTCGTGTGCGCGTCGTCCGTTCCGGTTTCGCCGGACAGCGAGGTCCGCCAGACGGTTTCCAGCCGCAGCACTTCTTCCTGCGACGCAACATACTCGATGGCGAGGCTGGTAAAACACTCGCGCTCCCGCTCCACGGCGGTTGCGCACCCGGCGAGAACGGTCATGAGAGTGACCACGCAGGCCGCGCGCAGCGTCATTGTTCCCCTTTCACCCGCGGTAGTATGTCTGGTTCGGCTCGCTTCAGAGGCAGCCGAAGCGAACCACTCCGCACTATTATTTCATTTTACAGGGAAACTTTTGCCATGCCAAACATCGTTTGAACCCCCTCGACAAGCTCGGGGCCCTGAGCGCGCCGAAGGACGGCGGGGCATTCAGCGTCGAAACGCACTGACGCCCGCCGAGAAAAACCTTAATTTTGGTCCGGCTTTGTGAAACGGAAAGGGGGAGCTGATCTGCCGCCACTGACGTTACAGGGAACCTTCTCCCCTCAAATAGCGTCGGAACCGTTCCATGAGCTCCGCGCCCAATGTGCCGCCTTCGGGCTTTTGGGTGGCCGGATTATGAAAGTGCTGGCGAATTTCCTCGAGGCGCTTTTCCGCCTGTTCGTTTCCCTTCAGCCGCTTGGTTTTCTCCAGCGCGGTGTCGAAGGCATCGAAGGTCAGCTGGTTGTAACCAAAGGACCGGATCCGCTTGACGGCCTTCATCATGGCCTCGTTCCGGAACGTCGTGAGATGGTCCGAATCGATCTCTTTCAACCCGAGTTTCCGCGCCCGCCGCTCGGCGGCCTTGCGGATGCCGCTGCGGACGAAATCCGGGGAGGTCTGCAGGCGCTTCCAGGCCTCGTCGCTCCAGGCAACCTGCTCCTGGGGTGCGTCCCATAGTTGCACAAGGGCGGCTTCGTCGATCCGGGCAAGCCCCTTCTCGCGGGCCATGTCTTCGGTGTCCCGCCTGAGCATCTGGGAGACGAATTCCACGGCGATCGGCGGGGACTGCTTGATCTTGTCCTGCAGGCGCGCCTGCGCGCCCTCGGTCCAGTCCATGGGCGGCCTGGTCGCTTCCTGGATGTCGCCCAGCGCCTCGACTTTTTCATAGAGGTCGATGTTGACCTCCATGTGCCCGCCCTCGCGGGCCCGTTCTTCGGCGATCTGGCGGATCATGCCGCGCATGAACTCCGGGACCAGGCTCAGGCGTTCCCGGGCCGCCGCCGTCCATGGCAGCCGGCCCTGGGCCATCTCGTCGGCCGCCGTGGCCATCCCGGCCGCCCCCCCCATGCTGCCCATCATCTGGCTCTTGAACTGATCGAGAATCTCGCCGGTGATGGCGGTATAGCCGAGTTCGCGGGCTTTCTTTTCAGCGAGGCGCTTGACCATGCCGCGCAGGAAGACGGGGGCGCGCTCCATCCGCTGGAGGGCGTCGTCGGTCCAGGCAATTTCCGGTACTGCAGTCTGCGGGGATGCGTCGGGACTCATGGCGCGGCTACTTGTTCAGCAGCTCCTTCAGTTCTTTCCCGGCCTTGAAGAAGGGAACCTTCTTGGCCGGCACCGAGACCGTTGCGCCGGTTTTCGGGTTGCGCCCCTCTTTCATGCGCCGGCTGCGCAGCCGAAAGCTGCCGAATCCGCGAATCTCCGTCTTGTCGCCCCGATGGAGCGAATCGCGGACGCTGTTGAACATCGTGTTGACCACGATCTCCGCCTGCCGTTTGGTCAGGAGGGAGACCTGTTCCGACACCTTCTCGATGATCTGCGCTTTGGTCATGGCGTCCTCCATACCACACTTCACTTCGTGTGAGCCGCGGCCTCTTTATCGCTTTATCGAATCTAAGGCCGCGGAGAAACCCCACCAGAGATTTCTTTTTCAAATACTGCACTTCGTGCGCGTCGCAATTTGCGACGAACGGTCCCTCAGAATGCCATCAAATATTTGAGCTGGATCCCCGTTTGAAAATCGAATGTTGGCAGCAAACCCTGCATGCGGCTGTCGATGAGCTCCCTGATGGAAAACCGCTTCTTCGGCTCGACCAGCGTGGGCTCCCCCTCGATGCCGACCATGTCCGCGGCGATGCGCACGGCGTCATCGAGATCGCCCAGTTCGTCCACCAGCTTGGCGTCCAGGGCCTGCCGGCCGGTAAAGATGCGTCCGTCCGCCAGCGTCCGGACAGCGGCGACGTCCAGCGAGCGCCCCTCCGCCACGGCCTCGATGAACTGGTCGTGGACGTCGTCCATGACGGATTGCAAAATACGGCGGTCGTCGGCGCCCATTTTTCGGAACGGCGAGCCGATGTCCTTGTAGTGCCCGCTCTTCACCACCACGCCCTCCACGCCGACTTTTTTCAGCAGGCCCTCCAGGTTCACCAGTTCCATGATCACCCCGATGCTGCCGGTCAGCGTGCCGGGGTTTGCGATGATCCGGTCCGCCGCCGCCGCGATATAGTACCCGCCCGATGCGGCGACCGTGCCCATGGAGGCGACGACGGTCTTGTTCTGTTTGTTGCGGACGCGCTGCACGGCGTCATGGATTTCCTGCGACGGGACGACTCCACCGCCCGGACTGTCGATGCGCAACACGATCGCCTTGACGGACGAGCTGTCCCCGAACCGTTTGAGATCCGCCACCGTGTCTTTCGCGTCCAGGATGACGCCCTCGACGCGAATCAGCCCGATGCGGTCCTTACCGGGCACGTCCGCATCGGACAGCAGGGCGTTCGCCGCGAACAGCAGCGCCACGCCGGCCAACGCCAGCCAGAAGAAACGCCGCCAGCGTTTCTTCTGGCGGGGCGCCTGTGGTGCGGATTCGTCAGTCATGGGTGACGCGTGCGGCTGAGCGGGGCTCAGCCTTCCTCTCCTTCGTGGTCAGTCCGCTTCTTCGACTTTTTCGCCGCGCGGCCGAGGCTTTGATCCACGGCTCCCTGCGTAGCATGATAGTCATCCATGTGCTTGCGATCCGTGTCCATCTGGTGTTCACGCAGGCTCAGGGCGATTTTCCGTTCCTCGCGATCCACCTTGATGATCTTGGCCGTCACCTCGTCCTGGGGCTTGAACTTTTCCTCCAGGCGCGCCGGGGGTTGCAGGTTGGCTTCGCTGATGTGGATCAGCCCTTCCACGCCGCCCTCCAACTCGACGAACACGCCGAAGTCGGTGAGCTTGGACACCTTGCCGGTGACGTTCCCTCCCACCCGGTAGCGATCCGGGATGTCCACGTCCCATGGATCGCGCGACAGCTGTTTATAGCCGAGCGAGAGGCGCTCCTTTTCCTTGTCGATGCGCAGCACGACGGCTTCCACGGCCTGGCCCTTCTTGAACAGTTCCGAGGGATGCTTGATGTGCCTGGTCCACGACATGTCGGAGATGTGGATGAGCCCGTCGATGCCCTCGTCCAGGCCGATGAAGGCGCCGAAGTCGGTCAAGCTCTTCACCTTCCCCTGGATTCTGGTGCCGGCCGGGTATTTGGCCTCGACCATGTCCCAGGGATTCGGGGCGGTCTGCTTCATGCCCAGCGAGATCTTGCGGTTGGCCGGTTCGATGTTGAGCACGGCGGCCTCCACCTGGTCCCCCACGGAAACGAGGCGGGAGGGGTGCCGGACTTCGTGCGACCACGACATCTCCGAGACATGCACCAGGCCCTCGACGCCCGGCTCGAGCTCGATGAAGGCGCCGTAATCGGTCAGGCTCACGACCTTCCCCTTGACCCGTGTGCCGATCGGATATTTGGCGGCGACGCCGGTCCAGGGATCCGAGCCCTTTTGCTTGAGGCCCAGGGAAATGCGTCCGGTTTCGCGGTCGTACTTCAGGACGATGACTTCGACCCGGTCGCCCATGACGAACATCTCCGACGGATGTCCGACACGTCCCCACGACATGTCGGTGATATGGAGCAGGCCGTCGATGCCGCCCAGGTCGATGAAGGCGCCGTATTCGGTGATGTTTTTCACGATGCCCGGGACCAGCTGCCCTTCCTTCAGGTTGGACAGCGTGGTTTGCCGACGCTTGTCACGCGATTCTTCCAGCAGCACCCGGCGAGACACGACGACGTTGCCGCGCCGATGGTTGATCTTGATGATCTTCAGCGGGAACGACTTGCCGACCAGCCCGTCCAGATCCCGGATCGGATGCAGATCGATCTGCGAGCCAGGGAGAAACGCCTTGACGCCGATGTCCACCATCATGCCGCCCTTGATGCGGGAGAGGATCTTGCCGTCCACGATGCGCTCTTCGTTGAAGGCTTTTTCGAGGTCCTCCCAGACCTTCATCTTGTCGGCTTTTTCCTTGGAGAGAATCAGATTGCCGTCCGCATCCTCCCGCTCCTCGATGTAGACCGCGATCCGGTCGTTGACCTTCAGCCCCTGCAGATCCTCGCTGCTGAACTGCTCGGCGGGAATGATCCCTTCGGACTTGTAGCCGATGTCGACGACGACCTGGCCCTTGCCGACGGCGACGATCCGGCCCTCGATGATCGTGCCTTCCTCAAAATTCTTGAACGTTTCCTCGTACAGCGCGGCCAGCGCGGTCCGATCCATTTGTTCTCCTGCCTGCTGTGATGCGGTGCTCATGCGTGCGATACCAATCCTTCCTGGTCCCTCCGACTCTCGTCGGGTGCTGATGGTTAAAATGCCCGGTCTCACTCAGCCTTGCGAGACAGGGCAGCCGACTGTCGTTCGACCGGATCGGCCGGCGGGGCCACCTGCCCCAGGTCGGCGATCCTGTCCATGACGGTCCGGCTCACGTGCTGATACAGATCCTTTCCCGAGAGGCGCTGCGCCGCCTCCGTAAAATCAATCGGCGTCCCGAACGTCACGCGGATCGGATGCAGCGAGATCCGCCGTCCCCCCAAGGGAAGCACCTCCCGCGTGCCGGCGATGTAAGCGGGAATCACGGCGCAGCCCGTCTCCGCCACGATGACGCCCACTCCGGGCTTTCCCCGCCTCAATCGTCCATCCGGTGTCCGGGTGCCCTCCGGATAGATGACCACGATCTTGCCTTCGCGGATCAGGCGGACGGCCTTGCCGAATCCGCTGCGGTCCAGCCGGTCCTGCCGGATCGGGATCCACCCGAGCCACTGTATGACCGGTCGAAGGACGGGAAGAAAAAGATCCTGCCGTCCCAGATGCCACATGCGCCGTCTGACGGCGGCTCCCATGAAGGGAATGTCGACGTAGCTGGCATGGTTGGCCGCGATAAGCACGCCGCCCCCCGCCGGGACATGTTCGCGTCCCACCACCCGGTAGCGGAACAGGAGCCGCCCCGCCGCATTGACCAACAACCACAGGATGCCATACGCCACATTGCTCACAGGCTCGATAAACGCTTCACGCGTATGCGATCACTAAGCCGAATCTGTTGTGACGAATTGCACTGCCCGGTAGCGGAACAGGAGCCGTGTCCATCGACACCGGACATTGACCAACAGTCATAGGATGCCATACGCCACATTGCTCACAGTTTCGCTGCAATCTTCCCCATCATGCGGTCGACCACCTGCTCCACCGTGAGCGCCGAAGAATCAATCACCTCCGCGTCCACCGCCGGAACCAGCGGCGCGATCGCGCGCGACCGGTCCCGCTGATCCCGCGCTTCAATTTCCTGCTTCGTCCGTTCCAGCGGCGCCGACCGCTCCGCACCGGTCAGGTCCTGCTGTCGGCGCCCGGCGCGCGTGTTCACGTCGGCATCCAGAAAAAACTTTGCCTCGGCCGAAGGAAATACCCGCGTGCCGAGATCCCGTCCTTCTGCTACCACGCCCCCGGCTTCGCCCACGCGGCGCTGGACCGGGAGCAGCCACTCACGCACGGCCGGAAAGGCCGACACCTGGGAGGCCATGGCGCTGATCTCCGGGGTCCGGAGATCGTTCGTCACATCCCGGCCATCCACAGCCACGTGCACCCCGTCGCTTCGCTGGTCCATGCTTACCTGCATGGAGGGAAGCATGGCCGCAATACTCTTTTCATCCTCCGGGCTCATGCCCACCGACCGGACTTTCCAGGCCACGGCCCGGTATAACGCACCAGTGTCGAGATACAGGTACCCGAGCCGTACAGCCAATTGTCTGGCGACCGTGCTCTTTCCAGCCCCGGCAGGACCGTCAATCGTCACGATCAGTCGTCGGGCCTGATGGCGCGACGCAGGCTTATTGATCTGTGAGGTGTGTATTGTATAGACCTCAACTAATTTTTGTCAATAATTCCAAGAGCTTCGATTCAAATCCCGGAAACGAAGTTTCAATGCAATCGGTGTCCTGAATTCTGGTTTCACTGTCCGCGGTCAATCCGGCAATAGCGATGGACATGGCGACACGATGGTCGCCGTAACTGGTGCAGGCAGCTCCACGGAGCCGCTTCGACCTGGTATTCCCAAGTCCCTGAATGATCAGGCCATCTTTAGTTTCTTCGGCCGAGGCCCCCATCTTTCTCAACTCTGTCGCCATGGAGGCGATCCGGTCGCTCTCTTTCACGCGCAACTCACCGGCGCCGGTAATGGCGGTTTCTCCTTCGGCGAGGGCGGCAGCCACGCAGAGGATCGGGAACTCGTCGATAGTCTGGGGAATGCGTTCTGCGCCGATCCGGACGCCATGCAGCGAAGCCGCGCGGACACGGAGATCGGCAACCGGCTCACCGGCTTCTTCGCGGCGATTGAGGATTTGAATGTTGGCACCCATCTCGGTCAAAATTTCAAGGATGCCGGTTCTGGTCGGATTGATCCCGACAGAGGTGATTGTCACATCGGATCCGGGCACCAGTGTGGCGCCGACGATAAAAAAAGCGGCGGCGGACAGATCGCCCGGCACCACGACCGGCTTGCCCGCCCATCCGACAGCGGGGCGTCCCTCGATGGAGACGGCGGAATCGTCCTCCTGGACCGGGATGCCGAAGTGCCGGAACAGCCGTTCCGTGTGATCGCGGGATTTGCGCGGTTCGCTGACGCGCGTCGTTCCTTCGGCATAGAGGCCGGCCAGCAGCAGGGAGGATTTGACCTGCGCGCTGGCGACGGGAGACGCATAGGTCAGCCCGCGCAGGCGGCTGCCGGTGATGGCCAGGGGGGCCAGCTCACCGCCCTTGCGTCCCGCGATCGTCGCGCCCATTTCGCGCAGCGGTTTTACGACCCGCCCCATCGGTCTCCGCCTGATCGATTCGTCGCCCGTCAGGATCGTGAAGAAGTCCTGACCGGCCAGCAGGCCGGCCAGCAGGCGGATGCCGGTGCCCGAATTGCCGCAGTCCAGCGGCTGCGACGGCTCCGTCAACCCCCAGAATCCCTTGCCCCGCACGCGGAGCTGCTCCGGGCGTTCCTCGATCTGAATGCCCATGGCCTGAAAGGCCCGCATCGTGTTTAGGCAGTCTTCGCCGCGACCGTAGGCGGAGATCGTGCTGTCGCCTTCCGCCAGCGCGCTCAGGATGATGGCGCGGTGCGTGATGGATTTATCGCCGGGGACGGCAATCGTGCCCCGCAGGGGGCCGGCCGGTGTGATGGTCAGTGCAGACATGGGTGAGGGATGATGGATGTATAGCGCAACTTGCGCGAATGGCGCGAGGAGCGCGAAACGTTTTCAAGACACGCGAAATCTTCGGGACGAGTCTCGCGCGTCCCGCCCTTCTCGCACGTCTCGCAGAGTATGTCACCTGTCACTCGTCACCCGTTACTGGTTGTTCAGTTGCTCTCGGACTCGCTTGGCCCGCTCGAGTTCCTGCTCGATGGCCGGCCCGTCGCCGGCCTGGATGAGCTGTTTCAGCCGCTGGAGATGGCGTTCGTACGTTTCGATCTGCGCCACCAGATTGTCGCGATTCCAAAGGAAAATATCGCGCCACATTTCGGGTGAGCTGGCGGCAATGCGCGTGGTGTCCCGCAGACCGCCGCCTGAATAGGCCAGCAGGTCCAGTTCCTTCGTGGTCTGCTGCACCTCAATCAGCGCGTTGATCAGCGCGAAGGCGGCGATATGCGGCAGGTGGCTGACCGCGCCCAACACCTTGTCGTGCAGCATCGGGTCCATGGTCAGTACGATGGATCCTGCCGCTTCCCACAGGGCGCGGATGGCCTGCAGGGCCTGCGGGTCGGTCCGTGTTGTCGGCGTCAGAATGCAGCGGGCGCCCTTGAAGAGCGTGACGGAGCCGGCCGCCACACCGGTTTTTTCCTTGCCGGCAATCGGATGTGCGCCGACGAACCGCACCGTCTTCGGCAGGAGCGTTTCAGCCTGTTCCACGAGCGCGCCCTTGACGCTGCCGACGTCGCTGACGATCGCGCCGGGCTTGAGGGACGCGCCCCACTCCTTCACATGCCGTTCGTAGGTGTCGACGGGAGTGGCCAGAATCACGAGGTCGGCGTCGCGCACGCCGTCTTTGGCGTCCGAGACGTAGCGGTCGATGGCGCCGAGTTCGACCGCCGTCTTCAGATTTTCGATCCGCCGTCCGACGCCCACGACGGAATCGGCCAGGCCGTCGCGCTTGAGGATCATCCCCAGCGAGCCGCCGATGAGGCCGACGCCGATGATCGCCACCTGCTTGAAATGTACGGATGCGTTCGGCTGTCCAAGCATGACGGAGGAGGATCTGCCGAGCGGCTGGGGAGTCATGGAGGTCAGACTTCCCGCCCGACCGCCTCGGCAATTTTTTTGAGGTCCTGCATCAGATCCTTGAACTTGCTGGGCTTGATGGATTCCTCGCCGTCGCAGAGGGCGCATTCCGGATTCGAGTGCACCTCGATCAGGAGGCCGTCCGCGCCCGCGGCGATGGCGGCCTTGGACATGGGCGCGACGAGGTTCCATTTGCCGGTGGCATGGCTCGGATCCACGATGACCGGCAGGTGGGACAATTCCTTCAATGTCGGAATGGCCGCCAGGTCCAGCGTGTTGCGGTATTGCGTTTCGAACGTCCGGATGCCGCGCTCGCAAAGCATGACGTTACGGTTGCCGCGGGACATGATGTATTCCGCGGACAGGAGAAACTCCTTGATGGTGGCCGACAGGCCGCGCTTCAGCAGCACCGGTTTGTCGTAGGCGCCGACTTCCTTCAGGAGCTCGAAGTTCTGCATGTTGCGGGCGCCGATCTGGATGATGTCGGCCTTTTCGAGGAACAGCTCGATGTCGCGCGTGTCCAGGATCTCGCTGACCACCGGCAGGCCGGTTTTTTTCTTGGCTTCGAGGAGGTAGTCGAGCCCCTCGCGCCCCAGCCCCTGGAAGGAGTAGGGGGATGAACGCGGCTTGTAGGCGCCGCCCCGTAAAATACTGGCTCCGGCGGCCTTCACTTCCTGGGCGATGCCGACCGTCAGTTCGAGCCGCTCCACCGCGCAGGGGCCCGCCATCATCGTGAGTTTTTTCCCGCCGATCTTGACGCCGCCGACGTCGATGACCGTGTTCTCCTTCCGGAATTCACGGCTCACCAGTTTCCAGGGCGCCAGAATCGGCAGCACGCTCTCCACGCCCGGCAGGGCGGTCAGCGGCTGGTTCTGGAGAATGCGGTCGTCGCCGATCACGCCGATGATCGTCCGCTCCTGTCCGTGGGAGACGTGGGACTTCAGGCCCAACTCCTGGAGCCGCTCCATAATATGTTCGATTTCTGGTTCCGTGACTTCCGGCTTCAGCACGATAATCATGGCGTCTTTTCCCTTTTCAGTTACCGACCCAGGACTGTCTTGAGTGCCTGCAGGAATTGTCGGTTTTCTTCCGGCAGGCCGATGGTGACTCGTACGGTGGTGCCTTCAATGTGACGGATGATCACGCCTTCCCGCAGCAGGGCTTCGAACAGGGCGCGTCCGTCGCGGCCGGCGTCAAAATACAAAAAGTTGGCTTCGCTGGGAAGCGGCTGGAGTCCGAGCGCGGCCAGCCCGGCCTCTACGCCCGCCATTTCCGTCTGGTTCATCGCGCGGCTCTTCGCCACGTGCTCCTCGTCGTCGAGCGCGGCCAGCGCGGCGCGCTGGGCCAGGCTGTTGGCGTTGAACGGCGGCCGCACGCGGTTGAGATAGCCGGAAATTTCCGCCGTCGTCACGCCGTAGCCGATCCGGAGCCCCGCGAGGCCGTAGATCTTGGAGAACGTCCGCAGCACGATCGCGTGGCGCCCCCGGCGGACGTATCCCAGGCTGTCCGGGAACTGCGGGCTGCGGACATACTCGCAATAGGCCTCGTCGAACACGACGATTGCGTGCGCCGGCACCTTCGCCATGAGCGCGTCGACCTCCGCGGCGCTTACCATCGTGCCCGTCGGATTGTTGGGGTTGCAGACGAACAGCAATTTGGTGCGCGGCGTGACGGCCTTGGCCATGGCGGTCAGGTCATGACGCCCGTCCTTGAGCGGCACGATCACGGATACTCCGTGCGCGGCCGTGACCTCCATCTTGTAAATCACGAAGGTGTTGTCCGCCATCACCGCTTCGTCGCCCGGCGAGAGAAAGGCGCGCGCCAGCATGCCGATGATCTCGTCGGAGCCGTTCCCCAGGATCACCTGGTCCAGCGACACCTTCCAGCGGTCGGCCAGGGCGGTGCGCAGGCGGTGGGCGCTTCCGTCCGGATACCGGTTCAGCGTCCTGGCCGCGTCCGCCAGCACCGCCAGCGCCTTCGGGGAAGGTCCGAGCGGGTTCTCGTTGGAGGCCAGCTTGATGATGCGCGAAAGCCCGAGCTCGCGCTGGAGCTCCTCAATCGGCTTGCCCGGCACGTAGGGCGAGAGCGCGGCGATATCTTTGTGAACGTGTAACGACATGGCTTAGCTGTGCGCCGGATACGATCCGAGAACTTTCATGAACAGGCAGCGCCCCTTGATCTCGTCCAGCGCTTTTTTGACGCGATCCTCCTCGGCGTGCCCCTCGATGTCGACGAAAAAGATGTACTCCCAGGCCTTCCGTCGGGACGGCCGGGATTCGATCTTCGTCAGGTTGAGGCCGTGCGAGGCGAAGGGGCGCAGCAGATCGTAGAGCGCTCCGACTTTGTCCTTGACGGACAGCATGACCGACGTTTTGTCCTTGCCCGTCCGCTCCGGCGCCTTCTTCGACAGGATCAAAAAACGGGTGAAGTTGTTGATGTTGTCCTCAATCCGCGATTTCACGACCTTCAGCCCGTACAGCTGCCCCGCCAATTCCGAGGCGATGGCCGCCGCGGACGGGGTATCCCGGCACAACTCGGCCGCCCGGGCCGTGCTCGGCACTTCCGACACCGGCACATTCGGCAGGTTTGTCTCCAGCCAGTTCCGGCACTGCGCGATGGCATGGGGATGCGAGTAAATCTTTTTGATCCCCTCCAGCCGGCCCGTTTTTGATAACAGATAATGGGAGACTTCCTGCAATATCTCGCCGTAAATCATCAAATTCGAGTCGAAAAACATGTCGAGCGTATGGTTCACCACGCCTTCCGTGGAGTTTTCGATCGGGACGACGCCGAAATGCGCCCGCCCGCGCTCCACCTCGTTGAAGACGTCCTTGATGCTGGTGACGGCGATATAGTCCGCCGACGTGCCGAATTTCTGGATGCACGCCAGGTGCGTGAACGTCGCCGGAGGACCCAGATACGCGACCTTCTGGGGGCCTTCCAGCGACAGCGATGCGGACATGATCTCGCGGTAGACGCTCCGGATCGCCTCGTTGGGGAACGGACCGTGATTGTGCGTCGTCAGCCGCTCGATGATTTCCGCTTCCCGGGCCGGCGTATGGAGGTTGGCCTCGGCGTCGACCCGACGCTTGGCCTTTCCGATCTCGATGACGTGCTGGGATCGCTCGTTCAAGAGGCGCAGGATTTCATCGTCGATCCGGTCGATTTCCTTCCGGAACGACTGCAACTCCTTGGAGGGACCTGTCCGGTCTTTCATGACCACGTCGGGCTGGCTCTTTCACCCAGCTCCTGTCCTTTCTCATAGGATGGGACTAAATAAAAATGATACAAGAAGCCAGACAAGCTTTGCAAGGAATATCAATGGGATGGAACCGTCCCGCAGATCGTATCGAGGAAACTTTTGTCCCAGGTTGCAAAGCCAATGCGGATGTGGATAACAAGGGCCGGCGGCGGCGAAGCCTAGGGGAGGAGATCTTTCTGCTTGCCGAAGTGGGAAAACGCAAGACGGGTGGCCTGCCGGCCCCTTCCGGTTCGCTCCAGATAGCCGGATTGGATGAGATAGGGCTCGTAGACATCCTCCAGCGTCGTCTTTTCCTCGTTGACGGCGGCGGCCAGCGACTCCACGCCGACCGGCCC
>MHEU01000009.1:46169-54132 GCA_001805245.1 Nitrospirae bacterium RIFCSPLOWO2_02_FULL_62_14
GGCGGCATCCACGCCCAGCCAGTCCAGCGCGTCCTTGGCCACCTGTCTGGTCACCCGGCCCTGCGCCTTGACCTGGGCAAAATCCCGCACGCGCTTGATCAGCCGGTTGGCGATGCGCGGCGTGCCGCGGGCGCGCCCCGCGATTTCTCGGGCCCCGTCCGCCTCGATGGGAATCGCGAGCAGGCCGGCCGATCGCGAGACGATCGTGGTCAACTCGTCCGGCGAATAGAAGTCCAGCCGCGTGACGAGCCCGAAACGCTCGCGCAGCGGGGAGGTCAGCGAGCCGGCGCGGGTCGTGGCGCCGACAAGCGTGAATTTCGGCAGGTCCAGCTTGACCGTGCGCGTGGAGGGTCCCTGGCCGATCACGAGGTCGAGCTGGAAGTCCTCCATGGCAGGGTAGAGCGCCTCTTCCACGGAGGCCGGGAGCCGGTGAATTTCATCGATGAACAGGACGTCATGCTCCTGCAGATTCGTGAGGATGGCGGCCAGGTCGCCGGCATGGGTCAGCACCAGGCCGGACGTCGAACGGATGGCCACGCCCATTTCATGCGCGATGATGTGGGCGATGGTGGTCTTGCCGAGCCCCGGCGGGCCGTAAAAGATCGCATGGTCGAGGGCCTCCCGGCGCTGCTTGGCCGCCTCGATGCAGACCCGCAACGATTCCTTCATCCGTTCCTGCCCGACATACTCGGACAGGGTTTGCGGTCGCAGGCTGGCTTCGATGCTGCGCTCATCCTCCGTCAACTGATTGGTCACGAGACGATCGGTCATGCTCTGTCCTTGGCTGGCGTCATGCCCGGCCGGTTATTCTGGTTTTTCTTTGATGATCTCCATGGATGGATACTTCGGCGGATGGGGAGGAACGTTGCCCTGGCCGGGCGTCGGCAGATTTCCGACGCAATCAGGCGGGCACTTCCGGCCGCCCTGGGTGGGATCCGGCATCCCGCCTTCCATATTCGGTCGCTGGCATTGGGTTCTCAGGCCGCCGTCCTCGTTTCCACAGAGGGCCGGGAGCAACGACCGCCCGATCTCTATATATCCTGTCGGACAGGTGCCACAGACCGGCATCTGATTCTGCTTCCCGATAGGCTTACATTCGACCACCGTCGTCTCCTCGCTCTTGTACATCCCCTTGCACATCTCCGACATATCGAAGTCAGCCCCGATCGAAAGTCCGGATCGAGGTGCGGCGACAGCGGTCTTGACGAAGCCCTCCGGACACTTGCCGCAATGCAGCATCGGGATCATGGGTATTTCTTTATCCGCGTCTTTCTCGTCCACGATGGTTTCATGGGGAACGAGAACACTGGGGTTCCTGGGTTCTTCCGGGAAAGCCGCCTGCGGTACGAGCAGACAGGGGCCAGTCACCAGTGCACCGATGGCAAACCGGACCAATAGGAGCTTGCTGCTCATGATCGTATTCATATTACCCCCGTGCCAGATCTTTCAAGACCTCGCGGATCAATTCGGTCAGCGGGATCGGTTCCGGGCGCCCTTGCGAGGCCCGCGTGATGGCGTCTTTCACATCCGCAGCCTTATAACCCAGGTTGATCAACGCCGACAAGGCGTCGTCCTCGAGGCGGCCCAGCGGGCCGCTCACGGCCTGAGGGACCGGGCCCGGCGTCACGCGCAACCGCTCGACTTTGTCCTTGAGCTCGAGGGCGATCCGTGCGGCGGTTTTCTTCCCAATGCCGGGCACCGACGCCAGTTTGTCCACGTCGCCGGCCACGATGGCCGACACGAGATCAGGCACATTCAGCGCCGAGAGCACGCTCAAGGCCAGTTTGGGGCCGATGCCGCTGATGCTGGTCAGCAAAATGAAGGAGTCTTTTTCCAGTGTCGTGACAAAGCCGTAGAGTTGGATCGCGTCTTCGCGCAGATGCGTATAGACGCTGAGCGATGCGGATTCGTTGATCTCCGGGAGCGCGTAGAAGGTGCTGAGCGGAATGAATACTTCGTACCCGACGCCCTGAACGTCGAGCGTCACGTAGGAGGGGGCTTTGAAAGCCAGCCGGCCTGTGAGCGCGGCAATCATGTCGTTAGTTAACCCGCAGCTGCGGCAACTTTCTCCATCACCTCGTCCGGAATGTCGAAATTCGCATGGACTTTCTGGACGTCGTCATGCTCGTCCAGCGTCTCCATGAGCTTGAGCATCTGCTCAGCGTTTTTCTCCTCGAGCCTGATCGAGTTCTGCGGGATAAACGTCACTTCGGCGAACGCGGTGTCGATTTTCGCATCGGCCAGCGCCTTTTTCACGTTTTCAAAGTCGTGCGGATCGGTGATCACGTCGAATGACTTCGAGCCCGCTTTCACGTCTTCAGCGCCGGCATCCAGCACGAGCGAGATCAATTGGTCTTCTTCGACCTTGCCCCGCTCGATCGTCAGCAGGCCCTTCTTGTGAAACTGCCAGGAGACGGCGCCGGCTTCCGCCAGGTTCGCATTGTTTTTGGTGAGCAGATTCCGGATCTCGGCGACGGTGCGGTTCCGATTATCCGAGGTAATTTCCAGCAGCAGCGCTGTCCCGCCGGGACCATACCCTTCCAGCGCAAATTCCTCGTAGGTCACGCCCGGCAATTCACCCGTCCCGCGCTGGATTGCTTTTTTGAGCGTATCGCCAGGCATGTTCGCGTCCTTGGCTTTGGAGATCGCCAGGCGCAGCCTCGGGTTGCCGTCTGGATCACCGCCTGAGCGCGCCGCGATCGTCAGCTCCCGGATGATCCGCGTGAAAATCTTGCCGCGCTTGGCGTCCTGCGAGGATTTGTGCCGTTTGATCGTCGCCCAGTGGCTATGGCCGCCCATGAATCGTGCTCACTTTCAGGATATATGGAAGCGACAGAAACGCCTCATTTTATGCGGTGTGCCTAACACAGTGCAAGTGGGGAATCAACGACGGGACTACGCTCGAAAAACTATTGAAACGCTCAGGCTGACAAACATTTGGCTGTGCGGACGGCGTCGAGGATGCTCCAGACGGCGATAGCAAGGAATAAAACCGAGCCGAGAAGAAGTTTTCCCAGCGCGTCTGATGAAACGGGCGCGCCGAATGATTGAAGGAGTTCGAGCATGCCGGATGAGACGCCGAATCCGCCGTCAATCACGATCGCGCCGGCGAGGAATCCCGCGCCCTTGCCCCACTGGCGGCAGTAGAACTGACCGAGCCCCGGCATGAGGCCGGAGAGCACGCCGGCGAGCGTCGGGTTTCGAGGTTGGGCAGGGTTCATGCCTCTTGCCTAACGCCTTTCCCCTCACGCCTCACATCTACTCTGAATAAAACAACAATTGAAGTCCGATCAACACAATGAACCCGGCCCAGGCCAGATCCCACCGTGATACGTGGTTGGTGCCTGATGGCATGGTGGTGCGCACAGACACCAGCTTGCAGAACCCGGCGGCCACGGCCAGGGTGCCCATGATGGCATGGTCCAGCGCGATTTTGTGCGCCGAGGGATGGTCGCCGTGACTGTGCAGGAAGAGCATCAGCCCGCCGATGATGGCAAAGGCCGGGAACGGAATGGACCAGAAGACGTGTCGCAACCGGCCCAGCCACCTGAGCCCTTCGATCATCCCGACACTCAACAACAGGACGGCATAGGACTTGTGTTGCACGATTTCCCAGTCACCCCCGAGGAGGGTCTGGGCCAAACTCATGGAGCCGATCGGCCAGGCTTCGTGGTCGCTCCAGATAAGCAAGAAAACTCCGGCGCCGAACATCGCGGCAGGGAGGAGAAAACGGGACCAGGCAAGCATCCCGATTCCCAGCGCCCCCCAAAGTTCCGTCAACCCGACCATGAGTATGAAAATGCCGGCCAGATGGTGATTGAAATCAGAATAGGCGACGCCCTCCGCGGAGCCTTCCCAATGAGGGCCTGCGGCCTGAGCACGCACGCCACCATGATTGTGAGCGGCCTCATGAGACGCGTCACTATGCTGGGCGATTGCCGGACCGGTAACGAGGATGAGCAGTATGAAAATAGTGATCAGTAACGAGTGATGAGCGATGCGTGACGAGGGTTGCATGGTCGTGGTTTTTCGATCCGACAAACAAAAGGCCCACCCGGCTGACCGGATGGGCCTCTTTATCTCTCTTGTCTCGCGCCCAGAGCCTCGTGCCTGATCCTACATGAACTTCATGAACTTGTCTTTGGCCTCGTCCATCACCTGTGCCGTGACCGTGGCCAGGCCGCGCTCTTTGGCGATTCGCTCGACCTCGCGCCGCGCCATGGGCCGGATGAAATCCGGAATGTTTTCCAATCGCCGTTCCGCATCCGGCGCCCAGGCGATCCCGTTCGAGTCGTTCTTCGAATCGTCCATGATCTGCAGCGTGATCGTGGCATACCCATGCTTGCGGGCATAGGCCTCGACGCTGCTGCGCACCATCGGCTGCACGAAGGCGGGGAGCTTCTCGATTTTTTCCTTCGCATCCGGCGACCAGGTGAAGCTGGACGCTGCGCCGGCTTTCATGTCGGAGGCCGTCAGGCCCATCTGGGCCACCATCGCCGAGAAGGGGCATCCGCCTGACTTCTCCTCGGTTTTTCCACCGGCAGGGGTCGCGCCGGCTTTCGCGTCAATTGAAGCATGGGCGGAGGCGGGTTGTCCGGCCTGGATTTTCTCGTTCAGGTAGGCGGCCATCTGACCGGAGCCGGCCTGGGCTTCGTCCTTCAGCGTGCCGCGGGTCATTTCGAAGGGCTGCGCGGCTGCCGTGCGTCCGCCGAGCTGCACGCCCAGCGAACTGACCATCTGCGTTTCGCCCGGGTTGGTCACCATCGAGAACTTGGCATTGCAGGTGGGGCAGGTAAAGAACACGCCGAGCGAGCCTTCCGCCGGCTTTTCCACCTTCTGGAAGGTCATGTAGGTTTCGCAATTCAGGCAAACGAACTTCATAACGGCTCCTTTGTCGTGATGCTGAAAAAGGCTTCCAACGTCGTTCTCGCGTCGCTCAAAGCCTCAACGTACGGGAAAAAGTACGCCTCGGCTTCTCGCTCGCTGCGGCCTTGTTGGAAGACCTTTTTGAGCATCCCGGTCATGCACCCACCTGCATCGAGGCTCGCGAGAAAAACGTTAACACTTTAAAGTTTCTGAGCCAAGACCTTTTTATAGTCCACGATCTGAATGATCCGCTCGGCAATGTCCTGGTAGCGCTTGATGGTCGGATAGGTGGCGTCGAGCAGCGGCGTCCCCTTGTCGAACGATTTGGCCAGCGTCCGGTCGAAGGGAATGCGGCCGAGCAAGGGGACGTTCAGCGCGTCGCACAGGGCCTGGGTATCGCCTTCGAACAGTTCCGATTCGACGCCGCAGGAGGGGCATCGGTACACGCTCATATTCTCGACCATGCCGAGGACCTTGATGCCCATGTCGCGCGCGTAGGTGACGGATTTCTGCACGACATCCGAGGCGACTTCGGATGGTGTCGTCACGACGATGGCGCCGGCCAGGTCCGGAATGAATCCCGCAATGACCGGCGGCTTGTCGGCGGCGGCACCGGGCGGCAGATCGGCCAGAAGATAATCCAGCTCGCCCCAGGCCACATCGGCCAGAAACTCCCGGATCACGTTCATTTCCATCAGGCCCAGCCAGACCGGGCTGACGTCCATCGGGCCTTTCCAGCGGACCGGCGAGGCATCGCCCAGAAAGAAATCCATCGAGGCGACTTTCATGCCCAGCGGACCGACCGGCGGGGTGGCGCCGCTGGGAGTCATGATCAGGGATTGCCCATGCATCCCCAGCATGCGCGGCACGCAGGGTCCGTTGAGGTCCACATCGAGCAGGCCGACTTTGTTGCCGAGGCGGGCCAGCGCCAGCGCCAGGTTCACCGTCGTCATGCTCTTGCCGACGCCGCCTTTGCCGCTCATGACCACGAGCTTGTGCTTGACCCCGGCCATGCGGGCCTGGACCTGCTTCATCTGCTCGGTGATCTGCTGGACGACCTTGGCGTCGTCGCTGTACTGCAGCCTGCCGAGGATCGCTTTGAGGTCTTTGTCAGCCATTCGTCCTACCTATTTTCTGGGCAACCGTAACACAGCGTTTTCAGGGCAGTCAAACCAACTTATATGGAGTACTGAAATGTCGGTCTTTGGCCGACCGCCTGCGCCAGGACTCCCTTGCGTTTGAGTTCCTCGATGATTAGTTTCGCGGCCTCGTCGAAGTTCTTGGGCCCGGCAAACTGCAGATCCGTGTTCGGCGGCGGGTCTTCCTGCGCTTTGCTCATGTGCACGGCGATGACCGGCGCCGGATTGACCAGTGTCCGGATGGAGGGCAGCGCCTGCCGGTAGGATTGCCCGAACGGATTGGTCGTCGAGATGACGATCAATCCCGTATCGATCAGGAGGCGGGCGACCTCGCCGTAGCGCCGGGCTATCTCCTTCGTGTCGGCTTCGCCCAGGTCGGCGTCCAGGCCCCGGCGGAGATTTTCGCCGTCCAGCAGATAGGCATGGCGGCCTTCCGCGACCAGGAGCGATTCCAATTTGCGGGCCAGGAAGGACTTGCCCGTGTGCTCGCCGCCGGTCAGCAGCACGATGGCCGCCCGGTGACCGTAGTATTGTGCCCGGGCTTCGGCGCCGACTTCGCCCTTGGCCCAGGCGAAGTCACGCTTGCGCGCTTCGTCGCGCAAAAACTCCTGTTCGTCGCGGACCAGTTCCGTGATGATGCCGCCGCCGGCGATGTCGTACTCGTCGACCACGACGAAACGGCCGGTGGCTTCGAACGATGAAGACAGGTCAAAGGAAATGGGGGCCTTGGTCCGAAAGGTGACTTCAGCCACCTGGTTTCTGCCGACGATATTTCCGCCCTGTTGAAGGGCCAAATCCGACGCGTCCACGATGCGGTGGATAATGGCGGCCTGGCAGTCCACCTCCCGCGTGGCCAGCCGGAGCGTGTATTTCCGGCCCTGCTCCAGGGGGCGACGGCCCAGCCAGAACAGATTGGCGCGAAAGGCGGTGGAGACCAGAGGAATGGCGTCCTGATGCGAGGCAATTTCCCCACGCTCGATGAAAATCTGCTCGTCCAGCGTGACCCCGACCGATTGGCCCGCGTGCGCCTCGGTCGGCTGCGGCTCGATATTGAAGGCCTCGATCGTTCGCACGACGGCACTCTTGTTCGACGGGGAAAAGACCAGCCGGTCGCCGACCTTCACCCGGCCCGCCGTGATGCGTCCGGCGATGATCCGCCGCGCGTCGAATTTGTAGACGTCCTGCACCGGAAACCGCAATATCTGCTCGGTGCGGGCCGTTTCCTTCTTGAACAGGCCGAGCGCGTCCAGCACGGTCGGGCCCTTGTACCAGGGCATCTGATTGCTGCGCGCGGCGATGTTCTCGCCGAACTTGGCGCTGACCGGGATGACCTGCGCGGGCACCACTTTGAATTGGCCGAGGAACTCGCGATATTCCTTTTCGATGCCCGCAAAAACATCCTGCCGGTAGCCGACGAGGTCCATCTTATTGACGACGACCGCCACCTGCTTCACGCCCAGCATGGACAATAAATAGCCGTGTTTCTTGGACTGCTCCTTCACGCCTTCCAGCGCGTCGATCAGCAGCAAAGCCGCCTCGGCGCGCGCGGCGCCCGACACCATGTTCTTGAGGAATTCCTTGTGGCCGGGCGCATCGATGATGATGTACTGCCGGTTGTTCCAGATGAAGAACGTGCGGGCCGTATCGATGGTGATGCCCTGTTCCTGCTCTTCCAGGAAGGTATCGAACAGGAACGCGTATTCGAATTCCTTGCCCTGCTGGCGGCAGATGGCCTGAACCTTCTCGATCTTGCCTTCGGGCAGCGAGCCGGTATCGGCGTACAGACGTCCCAGGAGCGTGGACTTACCGTGGTCCACGTGGCCGACGATGACGATCTGCATCGTCTCGTTGGGTTTTGTCACGGTCTCTGCCTGCGCCTTCGTCGTCATAGTGTTTGCAGGATGCTGAAAATGCCCTGCTACTTTTTATTCCCCATCCCTTTAACGGCTCGCCATCCG
>MHEU01000009.1:54234-68481 GCA_001805245.1 Nitrospirae bacterium RIFCSPLOWO2_02_FULL_62_14
GGTTTCCTCCAACTGCGCGCATCGAGGGAGCACCGTCTGCGTGTGCGGCCTCTGCGAGCAAAGGAGGAAACCAAGCCGCAAGCTCGCTCCCTTCCATCCGCGTTCTGCGAGCACAGAGCGATCCCTGCCACGTCACGTCCTTCCTTACATGTAGCCATCTTTTCTTAAGAGTTCCATGCCCCGCCCTTCATCCTGCGCGCGGCCCGCCCGCTCGGCGACGTTCGTGTGGCGCAGCTCTTCGATGATCTCGTCCACGGTCTTGGCCGTGGATTTGATCGGAAAGGTGCAGGGCGCGCAGCCCAGGCTGCGGTATCGCATGCCGGTGCCCTTGTCGAGATAGAGGTCGATGAAGGGAATGTTCTCCAGCTTGATGTATTCCCAGATGTTGATCTCGGTCCAGTCCAGCAGCGGATGGATGCGAATGTGCGTCCCCGGCGGGAACGCGGTCTTGAACTGGTCCCATAATTCGGGCGGCTGGTCGCGGAAGTCCCAGTCGCCGTGCTTGTCGCGCGGCGAGAAGTACCGCTCCTTGGCGCGCGTGCCTTCCTCGTCGGCGCGGACACCGAGAATGATACCGGTATAGCCCTTTTCGGCGACGAGGTTTTTCAATCCCATCGTCTTGAGGGCCGTGCAGCAGGCGACGCGGCCCTTCTCATGGTTCATGCCGGCGGCCAGCGCTTCCTTATTCTGGCCGACAACGAGATTCAAGCGCCATTCGGCGGCCAGGCGGTCTCGATACTCGATCATCGCAGGAATCTTGTAGCTGGTGTCCACGTGCAGGAGCGGAAACGGCACATGGCCGAAGAAGGCCTTGCGCGCCAGCCACAGCAGCACCGTCGAATCCTTGCCCATCGACCAGAGCATGGCGAGGTTGTCGAAGTTTTTATAGGCCTCTCTCAGAATGTAGACGCTTTGATCTTCGAGCTGACGCAGGTGCTTCATCTAAGACCTTCGAGTCGAAAAGTCATCAAGTCTGAAAGTCTTCAAGTCGAAATGAAAAGCGGAAATTGTGGGTTGCGGCATCTGTTCCGATGACTTTACGACTTGATGGACTTTCGGACTTTCAGACATGAATGGTTTCCTTCACAACCGTAAGTTCGCTAAGCTTTTTTGCCGCGGCGCCCGAGTCGAGCGTCTGCTGCGCCAGCTTCGCGCCCCCGGAAAAGGTCGTCGCTTTGCCCGAGGCGTAGAGCAGCATGGCCGCGTTCAGGAGCACCCAATCGCGCTGACCGCCGCGAATCTGGTTTCCCAGGATCTTTTTCAGCAGGTCGGCTTCTTTGTCGGTCTGCCCGGGAGGAAAACCCGCCATCGGCTGATGGGTGCCGAGCGGCAGACCTGCGTCCTTGGGATGCAGCGTCATCGGCGTGATCCGCTCGCCGCGCAACTCCAGGGCCTTGGTCGCGGCGGCGAGCGAGAGTTCCGGGCTGCCCTCCACCCCGCGGAGGACCAGCGCCTGCCGGCAGCCGAGCATGGCGAGGGCTTCCGCCGTCTTCTCGAAGTACGGAGGATGCGTCAGTCCGATGATCTGGGCTCCGGCGCGGGCCGGATTGAGCAGCCGGGCCACCGGATGGAAGAGATTGCGGACACCGAGCTCCAGGCGCAGGTCGAGAAACCTGGCGACGGGCGGATGGTACAGCGCCACATCGAGGTACGCGAAGCCTTTGGCCGCCAGTTCGTCAGCCGCCTGTTTCGGGGACAATTCAATCACGATCCCGAGTTTCGCCAGGACGGAGGCCGGACCGGGCCGGTTCGGAATGATGTCGTGTCCGTGCATGAGAATCGCCGCTCCGCCGGCTGCCGCGACGATCGCGGCGCCGATCGACGCATGGAAGGTGTCCTGCTTGCCCGCATAGACCGGCAGGTCTACAAGGGCCAGGCCCTGGGGCACCGGCAGCGGGGCGGCATAGGTGCGCGCCGCCGACGTGAACGCGGCCAATTCCGTGACCGACTCCATTTTGAAGCGCATCGCCAGCAGAAACGCGCCGACCTGGACAGGCGTCGCCTGTCCCTCGATCAGCAGACGCATCGCCTGCTTGGCCTCTTCCCACGTCAGGTCCTTGGACGCTTTCTGGCCGGCCCCGATTTTTGCAATAAATTCCTGCATGCCCATGTTTAGATCGTCCATGCGCTGTTCGAAAATTATTTATGAAGCCCGCACTCGGTCTTGGCGGAGTTCTTCCACCGGCCGGACCGGGGATCCTCGCCCGGCATCACCGGCGCGGTGCAGTGGGTGCAGCCGATGCTGGGATAGTGGCGGTCGTGCAGTTCGTTGTACGGAACTTCGTGCACCTTGATATAGGCCCATACATCTTCCGATTTCCATGTCGCCAGCGGATTGAACTTCACCAGGTTGAATTTCTGATCCCATTCCACCAGCCCCGCCTTCGCGCGGGTCGGGGCCTGGTCCCGCCGGATGCCGGTGATCCAGGCCGCGTAGCCGCTCAGCACGCGCGTGAGCGGTTCGACCTTGCGCAACTGGCAGCAGAGATCCGGGTTGCGCGACCAGAGGGCCTCGCCGTGCTGCGCCGCCTGCTGCTCCGGCGTGAGGAGTGACTTTACTTGAATGACCTGCTCCGGTGTCAGCCCGTACTTCGCAACCAGGCGATCCCGCACTTCGTAGGTTTCCTTGAACAGAAAATCCGTGTCCAGATAGAACAGCTTCGTGCGCGGATTGATCTTCTGAATCATGTCCAGAAGCACGACATCCTCGGCGCCGAAGCTGCAGGCCAGCACAATGTTCGGTTCATACCGCTCCAGCGCGTGGGCCAATACGTCTTGCGGCTGCTTCAGCTCAAAGGAGTCGCTCAGCGACGCGAGTTCTTCAGACGTCGGGCGGTTCGCTGTCTTCGTATCTTTTGTCACGGGTACCTGCATCCTGTTGCTCTAGGCTATGGGCAATAGGCGATAGGCAATAGGGCTTTGTCTTGACCCATAGCCCAGCGCCTATAGCCTCTAGCCTTCTATTTTTTCCACCAGCACCTTGAAATGCGCCTTCTCCGCCTCCAGCGGCTCTTCGAGCAGAATTTTGTGGCCGTCGTTCCGGAGGCTCATCGGCACGTTCTTGATCGGCTCGCCGGCGTCCAGCCACACTTCCAACTGCTCGCCCGCGTCCATCATCTCGAGCTTCAGCTTGGTCTTCACGTAATTCAGCGGGCAGGCCACGCCGCGCAGGTCGTAGACCGGCGCGCCGGTTGTAGACTGCGCCGCGGCCGGTTTCGCCGCCGCTGCCGGAGCGGGCTTCGGGGGCGCCGCGGCCGGCTCGGCCGACTTCAGCTTGAGATCCTTGCCGACCTGGTCGATGGCCTCCTTGCAGATCTGGACGAACCCGCGCGCGAAGCCCATCTTGGCCTGGGCGAACTGCGGCGTCGTGTCCTTGGGGCCGAGATTGCCGAACTGCGCCGTCAGGTCCCGGTAGGTTGCCGGCACGATGCCCTTCGCGGCGATACGCTGTTCGAACTCGCCGAACGTCTCCGCGTCCGTCGACGGGTCGAGACCCTCGGTGACGAGCAGGGCCTTCGCCGCCGCCAGCACCGCGCGGTAAGCCTTGTTCACGGACACGGAATATTGGTGCTTGTCGAGCAGGAGTTTCCCCTGGTAGAGCTCCTGTTCCGCCTCCAGGATCCGGTCGCCCATCATCTCCAGGGCACCGCCGGCGCATTCGCCCGGTCCGAGATCCTCCGTGATGAAGGGCTCGTCGCCTTCCCAGTCATAATAGAAGGCCGGATCCTCTTCGAACGTCGGCGCGATCGTGTAGGGAATCAATTCCTCTTTCAGCTCCGCCTTGCCCGCCCGGTCGATGAACGCCGGCAGGCTTTCGCCGTTCTTGCGGTCGCGACGGTAGACGGAAACCAGGTGCGAAACCGCCTCCGGCACTTTCCGCGCCGGCAGCTTGACGGTCATCTGGCCGATCTTCGCCGTGCCGTTCACGCGCCCGCCGAGATGCAGCTCGTAGTACGGCGCCACCCGCTCGCCCATGCGCTTGCCCACGCCGTGCAATCCGATTGTGGCGATATGGTGCTGCGCGCACGAATTATGGCAGCCGCTGATTTTGACGCTCACGTCTTTCAGGTCCTCCGGCACCAGGCCGGGCGGAAAAATCTCCGCCATGGCGCGGGCCATCCCCTTCGACGAGGTGATGCCCAATCCACACGTATCGGTGCCCGGGCAGGCGATGATGTCCTCCACCAGTTCGGCTCCGGGATCGGCCAGCCCGATCGGCACCAGGTCGTCGTAAAAATCGGCCAGTTTGCTTTCCGGCACCCAGCGGATGATCAGGTTTTGATTGATCGTGGTCCTGAGATTCCCGTTGGAATAGCGCTCGGCCAGATCGGCGACGGCGAACATCTGCTGCGACGTCAGATCGCCCATGGGGAGCTTGATCACGACCGCGGCGTAGCCGGCCTGTTTCTGCGCAATAACATTGGTCCGCTTCCACATCTGAAACGGTGTCTCGTGCCCGATGGTGCCCTGCCCGTTCCCCGAGCCGTTGCCGCCGCCGTTCGGCTTCACCGGTGCCGGCATGATGAGCGCCGGCGCGTCGTCCTGATGCGTCAGGAGTTTGATCGGGGCATGATCGGGGCGCGCGTGGCCCATTCCCGCGTAGGCCTCGCTCCACCGGCGCTTGAATTCGTCGAAGCCCAGCTTCTCGATGACGAACTTCATCCGCGCCTTGTGGCGGTTCTTGCGGTTGCCGAGCGTGTCGAACACCTTGATCACGGCCTCGATCGTCGGGATCAGTTCGTTCATCGGCACGAACTCGCGCAGTTCCTGCGCGATGCGCGGGGCCGAGCCCAGCCCGCCGCCGACCACCATGCGGAAGCCGATGGTCCCGTCGTCCCGCCTGGCGGCGAGCAGGCCGATGTCGTGGATCGGTGTTAGCGCGCAATCGTGGCGGCAGCCGGAGAAGGCGATCTTGAACTTGCGCGGCAGGCTCTGGTTCAGCGTGTTCCGCAGCAAGTGCAACGCGACCGTCTTGGCATAGGGCGTCACGTCGAAGACCTCGCCCTGGCAGATGCCGGCCAGGTGGCACGCGGTGACGTTGCGGACCGTGTTGGCGCAGGCCTCGCGGGTGGTCAGGTCCACTTCCGCCAGCCCGCGCATGATGGTGCCGACGTCTTTCAACGGAGCAAAGTGGAGCTGGATGTCCTGCCGCGTGGTGACGTGCCCGACGCCGGTGGCGTAGGCGTCGGCCATTTCGCCGATGCGACGCAGCTGGTTGGCCGTCAGCCCGCCGAAGGGAATTTTGATCCGGACCATGTTCACGCCGGGCTGGCGCTGGCCGTAGATGCCGTGCTGCAGGCGGAAGGGCTTGAAGATGTCCACCGACAGATCGCCGGCCAGCATTTTCCGCGCTTCCTCCTCGAACACCTCAATTTCCTCGAGGATATGCGGAGGAATCGGCGAGGTCTTGATGTCGATCGGGCTCGTAACGTTTGGCGGATGTGTGACGTTTGGGGGAGTCATGGTCATCCTCTTAACAGAGTTATTGAAAACCCATTTCACGCCAGGCAACTGGCACAGCCTGGGATGGTCGAACCGATGCCACTAGGCCTAGCAGGATGATCAAAAAGGCTGTCCAGCGCGGCCGCAGCGAGTGATGCGAGAACAAAGCTGGCGGCCTTTTTCAGCATCCTGTTAAATATGGTACATCAATGTGCGTTCCTGCTCCAGCTGCTGCTGGCGTTCGGCCAGTTCCTGGAGCGTCACGGTGCCCATCACGCTGAGTTCAGCCTGGTGCACCCGCTCCCAGACGTCCGCCAGCAGCGCGTCGGGTTTCAACTGGCCGCGCAGCCGCCGCGCAGCGGAGCCCCGTGGAGTGCCGGGTGACAGCGGGCCGTCCAGCGCCTCGACAATGTCGGCCAGCGAGACGTCCGCCGGCTTTTTCCCAAGCGTGTAGCCGCCTTGCGCCCCGCGTACGCTCTCAACGAGCCCCGCATTCTTCATCGCATGCAGGACCTGCTCGAGGAAGCGCAGTGGAATCGCCTGCCGCTTCGCGATCGTCTTCGCCTGGACAGGGGCCGTCCCATTGTGAAGGGCCAGGTCCAGGGCCGCCATAATGCCGTATGTGGCTTTCAGCGAGACTTTCATCCATTCCCTACTATTCCGATAGGAAATAAAACACGGTAGTTTGTTATACAAATTTCAAGGTCTTTTTGTCAAGGCCTTTGCCATCCCGGAAAATTGACCAAAAGCCGGCAAAAAATCTAGCCGGAAGATTGCTGTGCCGGTGCGTTCTAGTCGTTGCTGATGGCTGCTGCAAAAAATCGGGCAACGATGCCGTGTCGGAACGCGCGACCGCGGCACTGAGATCCTGAGACAGGCGAAGAAAAAACTATTTCCGGAAATAGTGCAGGGAATCGACAACAGTCGACTACAGAAAAATAAATTTCTTTTTCAACACTGTCCTAAAAATTGTATTGTGCGCGAACAGGGCCCGATAGGTGGTAGAAATGGCATGGCACTCGTGTTGCACCTGTCGCATTATCGTTCGATCGATGATTGACAACCCGAACACCTTGGTAGATACTCCGCACCTTCTTTTGGGGTACACACGCGCTCATGCGGTCTTTGACCTTCAGCGTGCTCCTGCTCAGCAGCGATCACGAACTGCACGAGAAAATCAAACATACGCTCAAGGACCTCACGCTCACCGTGGCCAGGGAGGTTGCGGATGTCCCGCGTGCTGCGATCAAGCAGGGGTTTGACGCCGTGCTGATCGAGGCCCGGCGGGGGGCGCCGAATGAACTGGCGGAGGTGTCGCGGCTGGTGGAACCTTCGCGCGCCATGATCGTGATGGGGTCGCGAAGCGTGCTGGCCCGTTCGGCGGACGTGCTTCATGCCATGACGAATGGGTCCGGCCGTCTCCTGACGCGTTCGCGCCAGGATGTCGTGCTGGAGGAGATCATCGAGTCCAAACTGGGAGAGTTCGTCAAAGGGATGCGCAACGGATCCGCGCGCAATCTGCACCCGATGCTGATCTCTGCGGTCGAGCGCCCGCTCATCGCGCATGCGTTGAAGGAAACCAACGGCAACCAGATCCAGGCCGCTCAACTATTGGGCATGAACCGAAATACGCTCCGCAAAAAAATCACCGAATTCCGGATACCGGTGAAACGGCACAGGGCTGCGGCGGCCGGCGCGACCTGACGGATTGCGCGCCGGCGTCCGCCCATCCGCACCCGAAAACTCTTCATTATTTCCGCGATCTTAGCTGTCTGCCTGTCTTGACAACCCCGACAGGGCTGGATTAGCATGGCCACGGACGATAGGCGCGTAGCTCAGGGGGAGAGCGCTACCTTGACACGGTAGAGGTCGACGGTTCAAGACCGTCCGCGCCTACCATCCCGCAAGGCATCGACCGCCGATGCCTTTTCTTTTTTTTGGGAAGAGTAATGAGTGCGCACACGATTCAGATCACCCTCCCGGACGGGACCCGCAAGCCCGTGCCGGCCGGCAGCACGGCCGCCGACGCGTTGGGCGGCAAGTCGTTGAAACGCGATGTCCTGGCCGTCAAGGTCAACGGCGTGGCGAGGGATTTGTCCTTCGTGCTGACGGCCGATGCGTCGCTGGAGCCGGTCACATTCGATTCGCCGGACGGACGGGACGTCTACCGCCACACGAGCACCCATATCATGGCCCAGGCCGTGAAGGAGCTGTTCCCGTCGGTCCAGCTGACGATCGGCCCTGCGATCGACGAGGGGTTTTACTACGACTTCGCGTTCGACCGGCCGTTCACGCCGGAGGACTTGGAGAAGATCGAGGCCCGCGCGCTGGAAATCATCAAGCGCAACCTGCCGATCGCGCGGATGGAAATGCCGCGCGCCGACGCGGTCCGGCTCAGCCGGGAGCGGGGCGAAGCCTACAAGGCGGAAATCATCGAGACGATGATCCAGGACCCGGTGATCTCGCTCTACAAGCAAGGCGACTTTATCGACGTCTGCGAAGGGCCGCATTTGCCGAGCACGGGGTACGTCGGGGCCTTCAAGCTGCTCTCGAGCGCGGGAGCCTATTGGCGCGGCGACGAGCGCAACCCGATGCTGCAACGCATCTACGGCACATCGTTCCCGAGCAAGGAGGCGCTGAAGGCGCACCTGGACAAGCTGGAGGAGATCAAGCGCCGGGATCACCGCAAGCTGGGCAAGGAACTGGATCTCATCAGCGTCCAGGACGAGATCGGCCCTGGATTGGTTCTCTGGCATCCCAAGGGCGCGCTGGTGCGGCTCCTGATCGAGAATTTCTGGCGCGAGCAGCATCTGAAGGCCGGGTATGAACTGGTTTATTCGCCGCACGTGGCGCGGCTCGACCTGTGGAAGACCAGCGGCCACGTGGACTACTACCGCGACAACATGTTCGCGACCATGAAAGTGGAAAACAGCGAATACCAGCTCAAGCCGATGAACTGTCCCTTCCACATCATGATCTATAAGTCTCACCTGCGCAGCTATCGCGACCTGCCCATCCGGTACGGCGAGCTCGGCACCGTCTACCGGTACGAGCGCACGGGCGTGCTGCACGGCCTTCTGCGCGTGCGCGGGTTCACGCAGGACGACGCGCATCTGTTCTGCCGGCCGGAGCAGATCGAATCCGAGGTGAGCCGGGTGCTGGACTTCACGTTTTTCATCCTCCGGACGTTCGGATTTACGGAGTTCGAGGTCTACGTGTCGACGAAGCCGGAAAAAGCCGTCGGGTCGGCTGAGAACTGGGCGCAAGCCACCAGCGCGCTGGAGGCGGCACTGAAAAGCCGCGGGGTCGCCTACGAGATTGATCCGGGCGAAGGCGTCTTCTACGGACCCAAAATTGATATCAAGATCAAGGATGTGCTGGGCCGGTCATGGCAGTGCTCGACCGTGCAGGTGGATTTCAACAATCCCGAGCGGTTTGACCTGGCCTACACCGGCGAGGACGGCAAGGCGCACCGGCCGATCATGATCCACCGGGCGCTGATGGGCTCAATCGAGCGGTTTTTCGGCATTCTCGTGGAGCACTATGCGGGGGCCTTTCCCACGTGGCTGGCGCCGGTGCAGGCGATCGTCCTGTCCATCACCGAAAAGCAGCAGGCCTATGCCGAGACCGTGGCGTCGCAATTGCGCGCGGCCGGTTTTCGGGCCGACGCCGACTTGCGGAATGAAAAGATTGGGTTCAAGATCCGCGAAGCGGAAAAGGCCAAGATCCCGTACATGCTGGTGGTGGGGGATCGTGAAATGCAGGGCGGCACCGTGTCGGTGCGTGGACGGAGCAAGGCGGAGTTGGGTAGTATGCCGGTGCCGGCCGTGATGGAGTTGTTGCGGAAGGACACCACACAAGCGGTGTCGACATTATAAACCCGTTACCAAGAGGTGTCTTATCGTTAAATTGAGAGTGAACCGGGAAATCCGGATTCCGCAGGTCCGCGTCATCGGAGCGGAGGGTGAGCAGTTGGGCGTCATGCCGACGCCGGATGCCCTTAAAAAGGCTCAGGAATCCGGCTACGATCTGGTGGAAGTGGCGCCGACCTCGCAGCCGCCCGTCTGCCGGATCATGGATTATGGGAAATACAAGTTTGAGTTGCAGAAAAAAGAGCATCAGAGCCGCCGGCACCAGAAATCCACGCAGGTCAAGGAAATCAAGCTGCGGCCACGGACCGACAAGCACGACTTGGAGATCAAGGTCCGGCAGATCAAGGGCTTTCTGGCGGACGGCAATAAAACGAAAGTCACGCTGACCTTCCGGGGGCGTGAGATGGCGAATCAGGAAATGGGACGAACAGTGATGAGCAACGTGATCGCGGAGCTGACACCGGTGGGGACGATCGAGTATGCGCCCCGCATGGAAGGCCGCAGCCTGATCATGGTGGTGGCTCCCAAATAGTTGAAGCAGGCAAGAAAGGACGAAGGCGATGCCGAAAATAAAGTCTCACAGCGGAGTGAAGAAGCGGTTTCAGCGCACGGGCAGCGGGAAAATCGTGCGGAAGAAGGCCGGTGGACGGCACCTGCTGACCGGCAAGGCCAGCAACCGGAAGCGGAGGCTGTCGGGCAACGTCGTTGTCGATTCGTCGATGACGATGCCGATCAAGCGGCTCATGCCGTATAGTTCGTAGGGAGTGAAGCAATAAAGGACTGGACGAAGAGGAATGAGGGCCGAGTTACCGATCGGAACAAACCTCGATCCTGAATCCCCAGTCCTCGGCACTAACTGAAAGCGACGAAGGAGCTAAGATATGCCACGCGTAAAGGGCGGTTATAAAACCAGACGGCGACGGAAGAAACGGCTTAAAATGGCGAAGGGCCAGTATGGCGCCAAGAGCAAGCTCTTTCGCACCGCGACCGAATCGGTGGACAAGGGCCAGGCCTATGCCTATACCGGCCGTCGGCTGCGCAAGCGGGATTTCCGCAGCCTCTGGGTGGCGCGGATCAATGCGGCGGTGCGGGCACACGGCCTGACCTATAGCCGGTTCATCAACGCGCTGAAAAAAGCCCATGTGACGCTGGATCGGAAAGTACTCTCCGAGATGGCGATTCACGATCCGGCGGGGTTTGAGAAGCTGGCCGCAATGGCAAAATAGGCCGCGACGGCCTAGGGGAAGTGGTTTGTGGTTAGTGGTCGGTGATGAGAGAGCTTAACTTTTCCTCACTGACCACCAACCATTAACCCCCGACCACGCTCATCCACGTTCTGCTAACGGGTCCACTTCCAGCTCGAAGATCACGCAGGGCATCCCGACCTGCCAGAGTTCCAGCACCTCCGGATGCAATTCCCCGATCAGTCCGACCGGGCGGCCGCCTGAAAGGACCCGTCCGGCCCGTCCTTCCAGGAACGACGGATGCGCCACCGGCTCCAGCGTGTACGGATAGTCCAGATAGAACAGCAGCAAATCCAGGCAGGAATGAATTTCAGAGAAGTTGGCGCCAGCATGGGCGATGAGTCCGCCCAGGGCGGTCACCGTGCGCGCCCCCTGGGCATCGGCCGGATCGGGGACGGCGATCTCGCCCACCTCGAACACCCGGTGCGGGTAGAACACGCGCGTGGATGCCGATTCCACGCGAAGCAGCGACGGCGCGATCCACTGCCGTAAACAGGAGTAGCTCTGTGACATGGCGTTGTCGACCTCGACAAGCCGGCTCCAGGAGGTGCCGCCCAATCGCATGCGGTCGCACAGATCCTGGCGGGACGCCAGGATATTGGAGATGATCTCCTGAAAACCCAGCCCGATCATTAAATCTCTGATCCGGTCCGATACCTGCTCCACCCGCGAGAGGCCGCCGACCGTAAACTGGGACGGCATGATCGGCGTAAACTCGCCGTATCCCCGGCTGATGGCCACATCCTCGACCACGTCCACGGCATGCATCAGATCGTTCCGGTACGGGGGCAGTTTGACGATGACCGTTTCGCGTGACGGCTTGACGCGGTACCCGTAGGCCGTCAAGGCGCGGGCGATCGACGTCGCGCCGAACGACTGTCCCAGCGCGGCCTCGATGGTTTTCACGGGAATGGGCCGGGCCTGCGAGAAGTCCAGCGGCGTGCGCACGGTTTTCCCCAGCGCCGTGGCCGAAGGATAGACGACCTCGATCGGTTCAATCGTCGCTCCGCGGTCCGCCAGATTGGCGGCCAGGATGTTGAGCGTAAGGATGACCATGCGCAGATCGGTTCCGGTCACCTCCACGAACAGCTCAGCGTCGCCGATCCGGACTTCGCCGATCTCGCGGCTGTTGATCACCGGCGGCAGCGACAGCACCTGGCCCTCGGCATCCCGCAACAGCGGCACACGGTCATGACCGGCCACGATCGGCCCGTATTCCACGCCCTTCGGGTGGACCGACAGGATTTCGCCCAGGGACATCGGTTCGTCGAACCCCAGCGGCGTGAACCGGGCTTCATTCGGTTTGACCAGCGTATAGGTCACCGGAAAGACGATGTCGGGCAGCCGGTAGAGTCCAATCGACACGGTGCGGCGCTTGCGTCCGAAAATATCGGCCAGTTTATCCTGCATTTGAATCAACTGGGCGAGGCCCTCGCCGGTGACGCGGTAACCGACAGCGGTGCAGGCGGCGACGAAGGGACGGATCGGCTCCAGGCCGGGCGAGACCATCAGACGCTTGGTCGGCCGTTTCGGCTTGAAGAAGGGATAGGCCGCCGCCTTGCCGGCCAGCGCGGTCCGAATCTGGCGGGCAATGCCTTCGCAAGACCAGAGGTCCGGACGGTTGCTGTCCTGCAGCTCGATCCGTAATTCGCCGGTGGCATCGTCGTGGTCCTTCAACTCGCCTTTCACCAGCGGCAGCCAGGACTCGACCCGCTCGGCCGTGACCGTTCCCTGGCCGAGGAGCTGCGAGAAATCCTTCAGGTTGATGGAGATCGTCGGCATATTCTTGTGCGATGGTTTGTTTCGTTGTTCTGGTTTGTTTGGTTAAAACCAGATGAACCAGACAAACCAGACGAACCGTTCTAAAACTTTCCTCTCGTCGTGCGGATCATGTCCAGGTCGCCGGTAAACAGCTCGCGGATGTCATGGATGCCCAGCGCGACCATCGCCATGCGGTCCAGCCCCAGCCCCCAGGCGATCACCGGGACGTCCACGCCGAGCGGCAGGGTCACCTCCGGACGGAACAGGCCGGCTCCTCCCAGCTCCATCCAGCCCAGCCGCGGGTGCTGCACGTGCAGCTCCACGGACGGTTCGGTGAAGGGAAAATACGCCGGCAGAAATTTGATCTCCTTCGCCTGCGCGACCTCGCGCGCGAACAGTTCGAGCAGTCCCAGGAGGGTCCGAAAATTGATGTCCCGGCCCAGGACGATCCCTTCGACCTGGAAGAAATCCGTCGCGTGGGTGGCGTCCACCTGATCGTAGCGGAAGCAGCGCGCGATGGAGAAATATTTGCCGGGCGTCTGCGGGCCGGCCGCCAGCGTGCGGGCCGATACGGCGGTGCCCTGGCTTCTCAGGACGAGTCGCCGCGCGCGCTCTTCATTGAAGTCGTAGCCCCACCCGGTGGAACCCGTGTTGCCACCGTTCCGATGCGCCGCCGCGACGCGGGAGAAGAAGGGTTCGGCGATCTCCGATACATGCGTCGGTTCCTTGACGAAATAGACGTCGTGGATGTCCCGCGCCGGATGGAACTGTGGCATATAGAGGGCATCCATGTTCCAGAATTCGGTCTCGATCAGTGACCCGCGCATTTCCTGGAATCCCATGCTGACCAGCTTGGTTTTCACGCGGTCGAGGAATTCCCGGTAGGGATGGCGCTTGCCGGACGCGATACGGGGCGCCCGCAAGCTGATGGTGTATTTCCGGAACCGCTTCGTCCGCCAGCTGCCGTCTTTCAGGAGTTCCGGAGACAGTTGCGAGACTTCATCGGCGACACCCTGCTGGACGAGCGCATCCGCGGCGCCGAGCCCATCCGGCGTCAGGGCGAATGTCCGTTCGACGTGATCGTCGATCCGGAACGGCTCGTTGGCGTTCCCCCGTTTGACGGCATGCTGTTCGATGACGCGGCGCATCGGTTCCGGGAACGCCTGCAGGTCCCGCGGCGTGCCGTGGAGCTGCTTCAGCAGTTCGCGGATCGCTTCCGCAGTGGGGCTCGGCCCTCCCGTGGATTCCACGTGTCCGCCGGCCACGATGCGGATCGCACCCTCCTTTTTTAAACAGCCGACCGCACCGCTGACCTCGGTCGGTTCGAGCCCCTCCTGGGATTGAATATCCTGGATCGTGAGCCGCTTGCCGGTCTGGCCGGCCTTGCGGACGGTCGAGAGGATGCGCTCGATGGGCGCATATTTTTCAAAATACTGGGCGCCGATTTTGGTCAGGGAGACGACGGGAGTCGTTTTCTGCGAGGCCACGCTCAGGAGAGACTTGGCCAGCAGCCATTCGACTGCCATGCTCAACTGGGACGGTTCGAGTGCGGCGGTCTGCTCGAGCTGCTGTTCCTTCATCGGCCCCCGGCTCCTGGCATCGCGGAGCGCGAGGAGGACTTTGATCTCGAGGGGATGCAGGCTGCCGATGAGGGAGGAAATGTCCACTGTTAACCCGGGTTATTCATGACGGTTCGTTGAGAAAGCGCGTAGTCACGTCGCGAGACGGGCGCGTGGAGCCTGGGGACTGACACCCTTCTCCGCGTCTGCGCGTGGTGTCTGTCCCCGTCCGAACCGGGACAGGCACCGTCGAGGACGACGGAGCCAGTCCCCAAACAGGACGTCGACAGACTGAGCGGCGAGCCCGCCCGTCACAGTAGTGAATCCGCACTTGCAGCCGAAGCGTTCATGGATAATCCGGGTTAGCGT
>MHEU01000009.1:68631-90847 GCA_001805245.1 Nitrospirae bacterium RIFCSPLOWO2_02_FULL_62_14
GAACCGATCGGCGTCGCCGGATTCAAGGTTACGCCGGCCTTCACGCCCCGTTCCTTGATGGCCTGGACCGTGCGGTGCAAGTGCGGGCAGGCTTCGACGTGCACGGTCAGATACGTGGCGCCCGCGTCCGCGAATTCCCGAATATAGGCATCGGCGTTTGTCATCATCAAATGCACGTCCAGCGGCAGCTTCGTCACCTTGCGCAGGGCCTCGACGATCGGCGGGCCGACGGTCAGGTTGGGGACGAAATGGCCGTCCATGACGTCCACGTGCAGCCAGTCCGCGCCGCCGGCTTCCACGCGAGCGACTTCGTCGGCCAGCCGGGCGAAATCCGCCGACAGGATGGACGGTGCGATTCGGACAGTCGACTTTCCCATTACGAAGCCTTTCGAAGCCGGGCGGCGAAGAACATATCCATGGAATCGTGATTCTGCATGGTGGACAGATCGCCCCGGCCGGTCGCGAGCGAAGAGCCTGAGGGGGGTAGCCACGGCGCGACGGATTCGCGCCGGAACTCCGTGTGCGCGCTGCAGAATTGGTCGATCACCTGCTCGTTTTCTTCCGGTTCGCTCGAGCACGTACTATAGACGAGGACCCCGCCGGGCCGCAAGAGACTGCAGACCCCCTGCAGCACCCGACGCTGGATGGCCTGATGCGCTGCGAGCGCGTCCGCGGCTTTCTGCCACTTGCCTTCGGGATGCCGCCGCAACACGCCGAGCCCGCTGCAGGGCGCGTCCACCAGGATGCGGTCGAACGGCCGTTCGCGCAGTTCCTTCGGCAAACCGGCTGCGGCATCGGCCCGGACCGCCTGCACGATTGCGATGTCCATCCGCCGGCAATTGTCTTCGAGCAGGCGCAGGCGCGCGGCGCTGGTGTCGACGGCGACAAGCTCACCATCGTTCTGCATGAGGGCGGCCAGATGCGTCGATTTGCCGCCCGGCGCGGCGCAGGCATCCAGCACGCGTTCGCCCGGCCGGGGATCCAGAATCGGCGCGACCAGTTGCGCCGCTTCATCTTCCACATAGAAGGCGCCGTCGCGGAACAGCGGCAGCTCCGCGACCGATCCGCATTTGTCGAGGACCAGTCCAACGGGGCTGATGCGTGTCGGCCTGGCGGCGACGCCCAGCTCCGCGAGCCGGGCTGCCACCGCCTCCCGCGACGTCTTCAGCGTATTCACGCGGATCGTCAGGGGAGGGATGACGGTCGTGGCCCGGCAGAGCGCGTCGGCATCCTGAACGCCGAATCGCGCGATCCAGCGTTCGGTCAGCCACGCGGGGCAGGCATGCCGGACCGACAGAGCTCGAATCGGATCCACGGCAGGATCGGGCCACAGGGGAGCGGGTGTGCGGATCACCGCCCGCAGGACGGCGTTCACGAATCCCGGCCAGTGCGCCGATGCGCTGCCCGTTTTCATCAGCGCCACGGATTCGTTGACGGCGGCGGAGGGAGGAATCCTGTCCAGATGGAGCAATTGATAAGCGCCGAGCCGGAGCGCCATGCGGACGCGCGCCGGCAGCTTGGCCATGGATTTTGTCGCGACATGGTCCATCCGCCAGTCGAGCGTGCTCTGGTGGCGGAGGACTCCATACACCAGCTCGAGCGCCAGAGCCCGGTCGCGGCTGTCGAGCCCCTCGGCTAGGCTCGGGGCAAGCGCGTGGTTCAGGGCGTCGTCGGCGAAGGTCTGGGCCCGTTCGACTGACAAGAGCGCGTCCAGCGCGACGGCTCTCGCCCCAGACAGGGGTTTCATGAGGCAGCGGTGGGAGGGGGAGGGCCGAGATGGAGGCCCGGTGCGAGAGTGTGCCCGGTCAAGTATTGCGCGACCGACATCCGGCGGCTGTTGGCCGGCTGGAACTCCATGATTTGCAGAACGCCGACGCCGGTCGCAACGACCAGTCCCTCTTTCGTGGCGTCCACGATTGTTCCGGGAGGCACGACGGCTGCCGCTCGATCGGGGACTGCGGTCTTCCAAATCACCCAACGGTCTTTTCCGAGATAGGTATAGGCTCCGGGCCAGGGAGACAGTCCGCGAACCCGGTTGGCCAGTTCGAGCGCCGGCAGCGACCAATCGAGCAATCCGTCCTCCTTTTTCAGCAGCGGCGCCATGGTCGCCTGACGATGGTCCTGCGGTTGCGGCGTGACCGTGCCGTTATGAATCCGCGCGAGCGTGTCTATCAGAAGCCGCCCTCCGACATCCGCGAGTTTCGACGAGAGGGTGCCGGCTGTGTCGTCCGGCGTGATCGGGACTTTTTCCTGAAGGAGGATCGCGCCTGTGTCCATGCCCTCGTCCATGAGCATGGTGGTGATGCCGGTCTCACGCTCGCCCCTGATGATCGACCATTGGATCGGCCCTGCGCCGCGGTATTTGGGAAGCAGCGACGCATGAACATTGACGCACCCGCGCGGCGGCAGATCGAGAATGGTCTTGGGCAGGATCCGACCGAACGCCGTGACGGCGATCAGGTCCGGTTTCCACGACGCCAAGGCGTCCAGAAAGGCCGGGTCTTTCATCTTCAGGGGCTGAAGAATCGGAATCCTGTGCTGCACGGCGAGCTGCTTGATCGGCGAGGCTGCCAGTTCGTGCCCGCGTCCCTTCGGCCGGTCAGGCTGCGTCACGACGCCCACTACAGTGTGATCCGAGCGCAACAGTGCTTCGAGCGATGGAACGGAAAACTCCGGAGTACCCATGAAGACGATGCGCATGCGCTGTGTTAGCACGCAGATAGGGGGAAATCAACTTCACAAGATAGCAAGCAGCCAATAGCCAGTAGCTGATAGCAGGTGGCTCTGAACTTTTTTCTGGCTACCCGCTACTCGCTATTTTCTATTCGCTACCGGCTTGCATTACCTTGACGTGACTCACGCTGCTTGTGTTAGTATCCGCCTGCGGGGTGGAGCAGTCTGGTAGCTCGTTGGGCTCATAACCCAAAGGTCGAAGGTTCAAATCCTTCCCCCGCAACCAACTGAGCGCATCAACTGCAAGGCCCCGGCGGAAACCCCGCCGGGGCCTTTGTGTTTCCGGAAAACATGATGTTTCTTGCCAGACTTCAGATTGTCAGATACCTTCATAAAATCAACAGATTAGACAACTGATACACTTAGCGGCCTATTTTTATGGATTGGATGGACGAGCCGCAGGATGCGCTATCTAAGCTTACAACTCTGTGCGGTCGTTTTTGGGGGGATGGTGGGATGCGCCTACACTGTCCCTCTGACTCCCGTCAAGATTGACGATGTTCCCAATCGTCACGGTACCAAGATTCCCGGCCAGTTTTCCGTTCAAATAGCAACCGATGATTGCTGCAAAAAAGAGGTGCGCTCGGAACTGTTGATGTGCCAGGCGCCCACCTACCATATCAACGGCGATCAGACCATCAAAGCGTCCGTCCAGTCGGCGCTTCCTGCGGTTTTCGAAGACGCGGTCGTCGGCCAGAGCGGCCGGGACAACGACCTCACGATTTCCATCAACCGATTTGATGTCTCAGTCCGGTTCGATCCGCTTGGAGTAGTCCCGACCGTTCTGGCGACGGCGGATGTCGGTTTTGCCGTTGAAGCCAGGCGCAACGGGCAAATACTGCTGACGGGCCATGCGTACGCGCAGCAGGCGAATGTCGGACGGGTCGTGCTGTTCTGCTCCGAGGCCTCGTCGACCATTGCCGCCGCCGTCAATACCGCCACGCGTGAAGCCCTGAGCAAACTGACCGAGCTGATAGCGAACAGCCCGGCATTACGGGAACTGGGCGGTCCGCCCCTGGAGCATCGGGCGCAGGCCAGGTAATACCGTACCGTCGCCCGGCCCACACCGCCGTCAGCACAATTATTTCAGGCATGCGGACCCGGGAACATGTCACGTCGAACTGCGCCGTCTCGGACGGACGCCGGCTGAGCGACGGGCTGCTCACCTAACTCAAAGCACACGCCTGGCAGAAGAATTTCTACGACTAACTCTTTGAGGCTGCTCAAAAAGGTCTCTTTACCACCCACCCACCCCATGCGCGCCAAGACGCGCCCTTTGCCCGAGGCAAGGCCGCAGGGAGCGTGGCGACTGAGGAGGTACATACCAAGCTTCGCTTGAGCCGCTCGCTTCGATCAAATGCGAGCGGATAATTATTTTGCCTCCAGTAGGCCTAGCAGTACGTCGCAAGGAGACAGGCAACCGAGAACGAAGTTGGAGGCCTTTTTCAGCAGCCTATTACCGCCCGATTTCACTCAACGGCTGATCGGTCACAAACACCGCCCCGCGGGGATTGGAGCCCAGTTCGTTGTGGCTTTCGAGTTGCCCGCGCGCGGGTGACGTCTGGCATTCCGGCGTGGTCACGAGGCCCCAGCGCCGGTTGTCTCGGCAGATGTTGTTCAGCACCAGCGCTTCCGCCTGGTAGAACATCAGCATTCCGCTCAACATGTTCCGGTCGCACCGGTTGCGCACAAGATCCGGGTGCGAGCCGGGGTCGCGCACGGCAATGCCGAAATGATGATTGCCGAACGAGTGGTTCTGCGCGACGTAGGGTTTGGCCCCGCCGAACACGAAAATTCCGGACTCGCGGTTAAAGCACACCTCGTTGTCCATGAATGACGGACGGCAGTTCGGGCCGTAGATCACCACGCCGGAAAGCAGTCCCTCCATCGCGCGGCAGCCGGTGATCGTGCAGGTCGAATCTAGAATATTCATCGCCGAATGCTGATCGCTGCCCACGTAGCGGAAGGTGATGCCGCTGATGCGCCCGCCGGAGACCCGCTGGAGGTAGAGCGGGCCGCCGCGCCGGCAGAAAATCTGCACATGGTCCCGTCCCGCGCCGATCAAAAGTATCGGACGTTCGGCGACAAAGAGTTTGTCCTCATAGGTGCCGGGCCGGACGAAGATTTGATCATCCTCACCCGCATCTTTGAGCGCGGCGCTGGGCCGCGCGTATGCGCCAGGGTCGGAGGCGTCCACGATCAGGGTCCGTCCGCCGGCAGGGTTGGCCGGCGGATCCAGCAGCAGCGGCTCGGCCGGTTCCTTATAGATAAAAGGGGGGCGATCCGGTGTCATGGCAGGATCAACCTTCGAGGCCCAGTGCAGCGGCCAGCGTTGTTGCGGTGTAGGAGCCGGGGTTCTGCAAGCGCACCAGCGCGATGCCGGCTTCCTTGAAGACGCCGTCGACCAGCTTGTTCCGGCCTTCCTTCTGGGCCGATGGAACGGCCGGATCGTCCAGCTCGATAATCTTGAAGGTGGCCAGCGTGCCCGGATGGATCAGCACGAAATCCACCCGCCGCAGCGCAATCCGATCCAGGAACGACGCACGGGCCTTCGGATCCTTGGATTGGACGTCGACCAGGCACCAGACCGGCACCTGCGCCAGGACCAGATAGTAGTCCTGGACCGTCAGTTTCAGCAGATTATAGAAGGCCGCTTCGTCCTTGGTCAGTAGCGGCTGCGCATGTAACGAGACGCCGAATTCACCCATGACGAATCTGTCTCTCCACGCACGCGGGTATTTTCTTCCGGGCTAACGCAAACCCTCCCCATGATAGCACCGTTCACCGGCCGGATCAGTCGCGTTGGTGATGACGAACGCGGCCGGGACGTGGCTCCAATGCCGCAAGTCGGGCTCCAGGGCGCCCCGCAACACCTTGGGCGCCATGCTGATAAAGACGACCCCGCCCCGGATGGCGATTTCGCACAAGGCGCCCTTGCCTTCTCCCGCCACATCCAGCGTGCAGCCTCCCACGGCGATCCCGGCGCCGGCCGCAATCGGTACGAGGCTATAGATGATTCCCATCGGTAATCGAATCCAGCTTTGTATGTTGAGCAGCGGGTGATAGGCATTGCTATGCCGGACGGCGATTTTCTCAAACCAGCTTTGCGTGGAGAGGCGCACTCCCGTTTCGGACACGCACGCCGGCGGAAACGCTTGCGTGGCTCGAACCGAAAAATATCCGCTGCTCGAGCCGGTGAATTGCAGATCCCAGGCGATGTCCGGGAATCGTCCCTGCCAGAACAGGCGCCAGGCCTGATTTGAAGAACGACCTTCGTCGATTCTGCGCACCTGGCGGTCGGCAAAGGAGCGAAGGCTGTCGTCGATATCTTTGAGCCCGCTGGCGGGATCGCGCAGGCGATGCCAATCCACGCGGGCTTCGTTCGGCTCCCCCAGGCGTTCCCACAAGACAGCCGACAGCAGGATGTTCACCGGATCCTCGCCGAAATTGTAGAGCGGCGCGAAGAGCTCATGGTCCATCCGCCGCAATTCGACCTTCGCATCTTCGAACTGCTGCATGTGCATGTAGCTGAATGCCAGCAGGATGCTGAGAAAGCCCCGCTCGTAGCTTTCGAGGACGTAGTCGGTCAGGGTCCCGTCGGGAATAAAGACGCTGGCCGCCTCTTTGAAGACATGGAACGTCTTATGCCGGAACTCCGTCTGGGCCTGTGTCCCGTAGACGATCACCGTGGCATAGCATTGCTGCGTGAAGGCATCCGACAACAGGTCGAGTGTCTTGATCCGGTCGGACAGATCCATGGTCTGCGCGAAATCCTGGCAGGAGGGCGGAAGTTTCGATTGCGCCGCTTGATGCGCACAACCGGCGAAGACGGACAACACCAGCAGGGCGGCGGCCAGGCGCATCCGCACCGAAGTGGAAGACATGGCTTACTTCCGCCCGCGTCCCGGAACGATGGTGCCGAGCACAACGGGATGCGTGGCGCCCGTCACAGCCGGCACGTTCGCGCATGTGCCATGGAAAGTCTGATAGGCCAGCACCGCAAAGGCGACGGCTTCGAACGCCTTGCTCTCCCAGCCGGCCGATTCAAACGTCCGTACAGGAACGGGTGAAAAGACGGACGACAGGTTGCTCATCAGCGCGCGGTTCCGGACCCCGCCGCCCCCCACGATCACCTCATCCACCGGTCCGCCCAGCCAGCGCCGCGCGCTGCCGAGTGTAATGGCCGTGAACAGCGAACAGGTCGCCAGCAAGTCTTCGGGTTTGAGGCGATGGACTTTCCTGGCGGCGAGAAGCTGCTCCACGAAGGCATCGCCGAACTCCTCGCGGCCGGTGGACTTCGGCGGCGCGCGTTTCACATAGGGGTGAGCAAGCAATTTGGCCAGCAAACCGACCGCCACTTTGCCTTTCGCGGCGAGCCTGCCGTTGCGGTCCATGGTCTCCCTGCCTTTTGTCAGCCGCCGCACCACTCCATCCATCGCCATGTTGCCGGGCCCCGTGTCGAAGGCAAGAACGGCTTCGAGTCCCTTGCCGGCCGGCAGATAGGTCACGTTGCCGATGCCTCCGAGGTTCACGACCAGGCGGGACCGCTTCCTGTCTCGCAGCAGCACAGAATGGACGTAGGGTGTGAGCGGGGCTCCCTGGCCGCCGGCCGCCATGTCGCGGGGACGGAAGTTTGCGACGGTCGGGATGCCGGTCCGTTCGGCGATCACCGCCGGCTCCGCAATCTGCAGCGTGGAGCGGACCGGACCGATGCCTGGTTCGTCCACCTCGTTGGGCAGGTGATGGATGGTTTGTCCGTGGGATCCGACGAGATCAATTTTGGCCGGCTCAAGCCCGGCCTGCTTGATGACGCGCAGGGCCGCCCTGGCGAACCACTCGCCGAGAACGACGTTCAAATGGCAGATCTCGGAGACTGTTCCCCGCGCGGATGCGGCGAGGATGCGTTGCTGGAGATTGGCTGGATAGGGACAGGCGACGAACGAGATGGATTTTACTTTGAGTTCATGGCCGGTCCCACGGATGTCCACGAGCACGGCATCCACGCCATCCCCCGAGGTGCCCGACATCAACCCGACGACTTTCATGCCAAATGCCTTGTGCGAAGCCAAGTAACTGGGCAATGGTCACCGGTCATTGGTAAGGACACTGGACTTCCATTGACTGGTGACCGATGACTATTGACCGCTTTCCCACACTCCGCGCGCTACGCTAACGGAAGTCACGCGGTCGGTCAAGCAGGGTCGACTTTGGCGAGGTTTGACTTTGGATGAAACCGGGTGCTACGGTCCGCGCATGTTTGGCCGGAACATTGTGCTCGTGGCGGCGGTGTCGTGCGCCTTCCTTGCCGGTTCTGTTCACCCCTCCCTCGCATCGGATCCCCTGAACGTGGTGGTGACCATTCCGGTCCTGAAGGACTTTGCCGAGCAGGTCGGCGGGTTCCATGTCCGCGTGATATCCCTGCTGTCCGGGCTGGAAAACGAACATACCTACTCGCCGAAACCGAGCGATCTGGTGGCTGTCCGCAAGGCCCATGTCTTTATCGAAGTGGGCATGGGGCTGGAGGTCTGGGTCGGTGCGCTGGTCAGGAATGCGGGGAATGCGTCCTTGCTGGTGGTGACGACATCGAGAGACGTCGCAAGGATTGCCGACTTGGTTCCGGACTCGGTCCCGCATGGACACGGAGCAGGCAATCCGCACGTCTGGCTCGATCCGGAAAATGCCAAACTCATGATCGGACAGATTGCTGACGCGTTTGCCGGCGCCGACCCCGCTCATGCCGATGAGTACCGCGCAAATCGTGACCGGTACGTCGGCCGGATCGACGCGCTGGAAGCCGAGCTGGTCGGGCGGTTGCAACGCGTGGCCGACCGCCGCATTGTCGTCCATCATCCGGCCTGGCCCTATTTCGCCAGGCGTTTCGGGTTCGACATTGCGGGCGAGATCGTCACGCAACCGGGCGCGGAATCCTCTGCGCGTCATATGCAGGCGCTGGTGAGGAAAATCCGCGAGGGGCATATCCGGGTGATCGTATCGGAGCCGCAACTGAATCAGAAGCTTCCGCAAATGCTGGCCCGCGAAACCGGCGCGCGCCTCGTCGTGTTGACGGCGATGCCGGGAGCCCTGCCGGGAACCGGCTCCTATCTCGACATGCTTCGGTATAATGTCACGAAACTGGCTGAGGCGCTTGAATCAAAAGATTAAATTGCGCCTGATGTCGTAAAGTCATAAAGTCTTCACGTCATAAAGTCCGAAGACTTGAAGACATTACGACTTTTGGACTTTAAGACTTTTATGAACAACCCGATCATCAGATTTTCCCATGCGACGTTCGGTTTCTCCGGCGTGGTGGCGCTGGAGGACATCACGCTGGACATCGCGGAAGGTGAGTTTGTCGGCGTCATCGGGCCGAACGGATCGGGTAAAACGACGCTCTGCCGCGCGATCCTCGGCCTCATGCCTCCGTTCTCGGGCAGCCTGAAAATATTCGACTGTTCCTGCGAAGAGCTGCACTGCCACCACCGCGCCCGCATCGGGTATCTTCCGCAGAAGGACTCCCTGGACCGCAATTTCCCCATCACCGTGCTCGAGACGGTCATGATGGGGCGCTACGGGGTGCTGGGACTCTTCAAGCGGCCCTCGAAACAGGATCGCGATATTGCCATGCATGCGCTGGAAAGCGTGACGATGCACGATCACTGGAAGACGGCCCTGGGGTATCTTTCCGGCGGGCAGCAGCAGCGGGTCTTCATCGCGCGGGCGCTGGCGCAGCAGCCGAAGGTGCTCCTGCTCGACGAACCGACCACCGGCATCGATATCACGACGCAACACAGCGTGCTCGATCTGGTTCAGCGGCTGCATCGCGATATGGGTCTGACCGTTCTCCTCGTGACCCACGACATCAACATGATCCGCGAACGCGTCAACCGGCTGGTGCTGTTGAAGACCAGGCTGTATGCCGCCGGTCCTCCGGAGGAAGTATTGCGCCCGGACATCCTCCGCGAGGTCTACGGCAAGGATCTGGTGATCACCGAAAAGGACCTGATCATCGTCGAAGACTATCACCACCATCACCATTGATGATCGAACTGCTTTCATACGATTTCATGCAGCGGTCGCTGGCGGCGGCGATGCTGGTGGGGGCTGTCTGCTCGGCGATCGGTGTGTTTGTCGTGCTGCGCGGCCTGGCCTTTGTCGGAGCCGGCACGGCCCACGCCGCCTTTGCCGGAGTGGCGCTGGCTTATCTGATGGGCTGGCCGCCGCTGGCGGTCGCGATCGTGTTCGGCCTGGCGACCGTCTGGGTCACGGGCCTGATGGAAGAGCAGGGCCGGATGAAACTCGATGTCTCGACCGGGATCCTCTATACGGCGACGATGGCGCTGGCGATCCTGTTCATCGGGATGATGAAGAGTTACAACGCCGAAGTCTACGGGTACCTCTTCGGCAGCGTCCTGTCCGTGTCCGCCGAGGAATTGCAGATCATTCTGGGCCTCGGGCTGTCGGTCATCGCCCTGCTGCTGCTGTTTTCCAAGGAACTGTACTTCATCGCGTTCGACCAGGAGATGGCCGAGGCTTCCGGCGTGCCGGCGCGCCGCATCTTTTATCTGCTCCTGACGCTGGTGGCGGTGACGGTCGTGGTGTCGCTCAAGACGGTGGGGGCGATCCTGGTCTTCGCGATGGTGCTGATTCCCGCGTCAACGGCCTATCAGCTCACGCACAGCCTCGCGCAGATGACGACGCTCTCGGTCATCATCGGCACGTCCTGCGCGGCCGGAGGGGTTCTGATCTCTTCTGCGTGGGATCTGCCCTCCGGTCCTGCGATCGTGCTGCTCGCGACCGCGGTGTTTTTCCTCTCAGTCCTGTTCTCGCCGAAGCGGCTGCGGCGCTCACCTGCATAAAGTAGCTGCAAGTTATTTAATTTCGACTTTGATTCCGTCAAACTCTGCCCGCTTAATTTGTACATCCTTCGCTTTTGCACAATGAATTACTAGTCTGTGTTCATCCAACCATTCAACGGGGCTTGAACCTTCACAATAACCAGAAAATACGACTTCTCCCGTGTATCTTCCAATCGGATTCCAAGTAGTGCTGATTTGGACTGTCTCACCATATGGCGGTTGACCTCCTTGGCCCAAGATATATAAAGATGCAACATATCTCCCTGACGGAGATTTAACTTCTTGGACCAAAATGTGTTCAAGACGCCAGTTTATCCACAGCATTGTTATGGTTCCCAGCAGGATTACAGTAACCACAATGCTTGCGATTTTTTTTCATATATCTAAGTGACAAGGAGCGTTCCATCAGTCTCCAAGGCTGCTCAAAACGGTCATCCAACAAGGCCGCAGGAAGTCCGGCGACTGAGGAGGTACATACCAAGCTTCGCTTGAGCCGCTCGCTTCGATCAAATGCGAGCGGATAATTATTTTGCCTCCAGTAGGCCTATCGGTACGTCGCAGGGAGACGGGCGACCGAGAACGAAGTTGGTGACCGTTTTCAGCAGCCGCATGTTTATCGTCGTGCAGGGGGCAGGCCCATGCAGATCGACTGATACGCTTCGTCGGCTGTTCGGCATTCCAGGAATCGCTTGGCCGTATCGGCATGGAAGTCCACGATGAATTCATGGACCGCCGCGTAGCAGTCGGCCTTGTAGGGACCGTCCACGATGCGGCACAGGGCGATGCTCCGTTGCGGGCTGGCATGGGTGAAGCCGAAGTCTTTCGCAGCCCCCCGGAAGCATTGGCCGATCAGATGTGGAGGCCCCAGCAGGCACAGCGTGCGCACGCGTTCCGCATTGGTCAGGGTATACCCGCTGACATCCCGTCCCAGGCTCCGGGCGCAGGTCTCGACCAGATCGGCCGGCGCTTTCTCGCATTCCTTGAAGGTCCCGGCGAAATCATAGCCGTTGAAAGTCAGCATGGCGGAGGTTTGCATCATGTAACAGGACCGCTGGTAGCGTTTCTCCACGGCGTTACAGGGGTAGTGCGGGTCGCCGGCATCCAGCAGTTTCGCATTCCCGGCCTGTTCTACATGGCCGCCATGATCGGCATGGGGCTTGGTTTGAAACCAGATGACGTTCTCCATGAAGGCGCCCCCGTAGCAGGACTCCTGATCCCACATCGTCGGAAGGGCGTCGCAAAAGCGGAGCGATTTGAACAGATCGTGCTGAAAATGCATGGTGAGTCCGTGTCCCAGTCCGTGCACGCACTGAAACTTCATGAAAATCGGGCGACGGGGGTCCTTGACGCCGCTGCAGACCGAGGCGATGTCCTTCGGAGCCAGGTTGGGGAACTGGCTGACATAGCCTTCCAGCACGCCGTGGTAGCACCCGGACCAGAAGGTGTCCTTGCAATGGGCGAAGGCGGTCGCGGCGTCCTTGTAATGTGTAAACGAAAACTTGCCAATGTGGTGGGTGTAGGGATGCGAGTAATGACGCACGTCGGGGTCCACGGAAGAGAGCTGTTGCAGCGTATCCAGAGCCTGTTCCGTCCCCTGCGTTCGGATGATGCGTTCGAACAGCTGCTTGTAGCAGGGGATCTTGTCCTGATAGGACTTCGTCCGGCACTCTTCCCCTTCTGCCCATGCCGCGCCGTGCAGGCAGAAAAACAGCAGGGGTGCGACGAACGCGATCGCCCCAATATGGCGAACCGTGGCCATACGCATCATGAGAGGAATCTTACGACGCAGAGAGAGGGAAACACCAGCCGTCGGAACTTATGAAACCGGCCGGTAGATGAGTCCAACTGCTGCCCCTGCGGCGATACTCTCCACCATGCCGGTCGCGAACCACCAGAAAGCGAGCACAGAGGGAATCGGCAGCACCGCATACCAAACCAGACACTGTGGCGCGGAGAGGAGCACGCCGACGATCAGTCCATACCGCACGCCTTGGCCGAGTCCGGGTTTATTGGCTTCATAGCCCTTCGTGTAGATCAGGGTGAAGAGCGGCGCAAGGATCAGGGTTCCGAGCCACATGAGCCACATGTTGCCCTGAATCTCGCTGTCGGGACGCCAGACCGAGGCGGTCTGTTTATAAAGGTCGGTGAGCAGCACGTTATTGACGACCCCATCCACGACGAAGAAGACGACGAACACCGCAAGACTGGCCAAGGCCAACCGTTTCGTGTTCATAGAGCCCTCCATACCAACCTTTGGTTGAGCCGCTGCGTTCGATCAACTCGCAGCGGATATGTGCAATACCTTCGGAGCCGTTATCGAGGCGGAGTGTGTTTCTTCCGATCCCACACCATGCCGGTCTGCTCGTTCGAGCTGAAGCCGAGCTTCTCGTAGAAAGTCTGCTTGTCCCGGGTGCAGAGCCAGAACTTCTCCACGCGCTTGAGCGACGGGTGGTGCAGAATCTTTTCCATGATCTGGGTGCCGATATCCTGGCCCTGAAACTCCGGGTCGACGATCACGTCCCAGATGGAGGCGCGGTAGACATAGTCGGTCAGCACGCGTCCGAATCCGACGAGTCGCGGGCCTTCCCACGCGGAAATCGCCAGGTCGGTATGGTCCAGCATGTCTCTGATGCCGTCGACGGTCCGGGCCTTGGCCCACGGCGCGCAGTCGTAGAGTCTGACGAGAAGGGCGGGGTCGAAATCCTTGCGTTCTGAGAAGGTGATCATGCTCTTGAGAGCGACAGGCTCCTTATATTATGGTAGTCCCCGTTGTTGCAAGGCTTAATTGTCCAAGAGGGTGAACGCCTATGACGAAGGTTCGTAGCTGTCCGCGCTGTTTTAAGTTGATGTGGATCAAAGACGACGAGGTGGAAGTCCTGGATGAGACGACCATCCGCATGAAATGTCCCCACTGCCATGAACTTGTCCGTCTCAAGCTGGTTTCGCAGGGAGCCAACGCAGCCGGCCCCAAGATGGGGCATTAGGATGTTGTGACAGTTGCGCCCGTTTTGTCCGTTCTGCCAGTACAACGGAGTTAACGGGCTAAACAGGCCGAACGGGCCCAACGCGCTGCGCTTACATTCCTCGTCCGGCGCCTTCCAGTTCGGGTTTATTCCCCGGAAGAATCTTGTGGAGCGCGGTTCGGTATTCGACGACGCGTTTCTCATCCGGCGGGGAGACCGCAATCAGTTTGTCCCGTTTCATGACGTCCAGATGATCCAGAACCGCCAATAGCGGCTGGACGGATCCCAGCAGCTTGCCCGCCTCGAACGCTTCCAGCGATTCAATGAGCGGGTCGTGGAATTTCTTGTAGACGGAGCTTCCGCTCTGCGAGCGAAATCGGGAGACGGCGTTCTCGTAGGATTCGATGGATTCCGGCGTCGGCTTGATGCCGCCTGGTACTGACGCGAGCGGGACCCTGGCCGGCAACTTCGAGGCGTACTGCTTCAGCGACGCAATCAGATTTCCGATGATGTCCAGCGCCTGGCTCAGATCCACAGGCATCCCCGTTCGGGTTGACAGATACAATGCCGGATTGGAGGAGTCAAGCGGTCACTTCCCCGTGCCGGCGGTTGCGCGCAACGCCGTGAGCACGGCGGCCAGGTCCGGGGGGAGTTCCGAGGAGAATTCCATCGGCTTGCCGGAGACCGGATGGGAAAAGCCGAGCGTCTTGGCGTGCAGCATGACGCGCGGGATGTCGAGCGTTTCGAGCGCCTGCACTTTGCGGCCTCCGTAGGTCGGATCACCAAGCAGCGGATGGCCCAGCGCGGTCATGTGCACGCGCAGCTGGTGCGTGCGTCCGGTTTGGGGAAACAAATCCACACGCGACGCGATCTTGCCGAAGCGCTCGACGACCTTGTATTCCGTCACGGACGGTTTCGGGCGCGCCGTTCGAGCCGAGAATTTTTTTCGTTCCTTGCTGTCCCGCCCGATCGCCAGCTCGATCAGGCCATGACCTTTTTTGGGGCTGCCCCAGACCAGCGCTTCATACATGCGCGTGATGGTGTGCTGCTTGAACTGCGCGGCCAAAGCCCGATGCGCCTGATCGGTCTTGGCGATGACCATGATGCCGGACGTTTCCTTGTCCAGTCGATGGACAAGGCCCGGCCGTTCCTTTCCGCCGATCGTCGAGGCGGTTCCACCGGACGTCTGAAAGTGGTAGAGCAACGCGTTGACCAGCGTGCCGGTCCAATGGCCTGGCGCCGGATGGACGACCAGGCCGGCGGGTTTATTCAACACGAGCAGCGCGTCGTCTTCGTAGAGGATCTCCAGCGGGATCGGCTCGCCGTTCAGCGCCAGGGGTTCCGCCTTGGGCACGTCGAACGTGATGCGGTCGCCGGGCTTGATCTTCTGGCTGGCCCTGGCCGGCTCGCCGTTGAGCTGTACGCGGCCTTTTTCAATGAGGCGCTGGATGGCCGAGCGTGAGAGATCGCGCTCGCGGTTCGCCAGGAACACATCGAGCCGTTTCGGCTTTTCCCCTTCGGTGATGACGAATTCGGTGATCAAGAGTGAGGTGGACGACGTTGTCGAACCTGAGTGTATGCGAGCTATTACCGCATTGCAAGGGACGCGGCTGCGATGATTGCCGAGGCTCAACCGGCCACTTGCTGAATTCCCGATGCATCAGGCGTATGATGCTGAAGCGGAGGCCGCACAAGGAGGTTGCGCTATGATCGGAACAAGATGGGTGCGAGGAACAGCGTGCACGGCGATGACGGCACTGGTGTGCTGGACCCTTTCCGCCTGCGGGAAGCCGCCGGCAGCCCCGGCCGGTATTGCTCCGGAGACGGTCGCCGATTATGTCCATGCGGTCATTGAAGCGGACCGCATCTTTTATACCGTCCACGTCGTGGAGCGGTTGCAGAAGAAAGGCAAGATCGTCGCCTCGGAGAACTGGCGTGCGAAGGATACTCTGCCGCTGCCGGCCCAGTTCCTGATGGAGTCCAGCGACCTGGCGTCCAAGACCGGCACCAAGGTGCAGTACCGCCTGATCGGCGCCTGGCCGATCAACCCGCTGAACGGGGCGGCGAGCGAGTTTGAGAAGAAGGGCCTCGAGAGCGTGCAGGCGCATCCGGAGCGTCCCTACACGGAAACGGTCATGAGCGAAACGGAACAGGTCTTCCGCGCGCTCTATGCCGACCGGGCTGTGTCGCAGGCCTGCATCGGCTGCCACAACGGGCATGCCAGGAGCCCGAAGCGGGATTTCAAGCTCAATGACGTGCTGGGCGGAATCGTGATCACGATCCCGCTGGCCCGCGCTGTTCACGAAGGTTCGTGACGAAACCGCTGAGACGCCACGCGAGAAGGGCGTGGAGCAGAACGGGGACAGGCGACAGGAAGAAGGGCGCCTGCCCCCAAACAGGCTGTTGACGCTTCGACGGCGCCCATGCCCCGCTCAGCGTCAATCCTGAGCAAGCCCCGCCCAGAAGGGCGGGGTAGTCGAAGGATTGAGCGACCGAGCCGGGGTCATTCCTCGTCTTTCACCGTCACCGCAGGCACGTCCCAGATTTCCTTGCAATATTCCCGGATGGCGCGATCCGATGAAAACTTTCCTGACCGGGCGGTGTTGAGGATAGACATGCGCGTCCAGCGTTCCGTATCCCGCCAGACCGTGCTCACCTCTTCCTGGCAGCCCACGTAGCCGGCGTAGTCGGCGAACACCAGAAACGGATCATGCTGGCGAAGGTTCTCCACCAGCGGGCGAAACACGTCGGCATCGCCGCGTGAAAAATGTTCCGACTCGATGAGCCGCATCACCTCCGCCAGTTCGGGATTGGCGGAGAGGATCTGCTCCGGCCGATAGCCCTCCCGCTTGACCCGCCCGACCTCCTCGGTCGTCAGGCCGAACAGGAAGAAATTGTCCGCCCCGACCTCCTCCCGGATCTCGACGTTGGCGCCGTCCAGGGTGCCGATGGTCAGCGCGCCGTTGATCGTGAACTTCATGTTGCCGGTGCCGGAGGCTTCCAGGCCCGCCGTCGAGATCTGCTCGGACAGGTCGGCCGCCGGGTAGATCAGGTGGCTGTTCTGGACGTTGAAGTTGGGCACGAACGCCACCCGGATGCGCCGGTTCACGTCCGGATCATGATTCACCACCTCGGCCACCGCATTGATGAGCTTGATGATGCGCTTGGCCAGAAAATACCCGGGGGCCGCCTTGCCGCCGAAGATGAAGGCCCGCGGCGGAAGATCGAGGGCCGGCCGCTTTTTCAGGCGGTTGTACAGCGTGATGATGTGCAGCACGTTCAGGTGCTGCCGCTTGTACTCATGGATGCGCTTGACCTGGATGTCGAACAGCCAGGTCGGATCCAGCTCGATGCCCGTCTGCGTCCGGATGTAGTCCGCGAGCCGTTCCTTGTTCGCCAGCTTGACCGCGCGCCACTCCTTCCGGAAGGCGGCGTCCTTGGCCAGCGGTTCCAGTTTCTTCAGCGCCTCCAGATTCCTGGCCCAGCCCTCCCCAATGGAGCGGGTGATCAATCCGGTGAGCTTCGGGTTGGCCAGCACCAGGAAGCGTCGCGGCGTCACCCCGTTGGTCTTGTTGCTGAAGCGTTCCGGCCACAGCTCATAAAAATCCTTGAGCACGCTCTGTTTCAACAACTCACTGTGCAGCGCGGCGACCCCGTTGATCGCGTGGCTGCCCACGCAGGCCAGGTGCGCCATGCGCACGCGCTTGTCCGCTCCTTCGCCGATCAGGGACAGCCGCGCCGCGCGGGCATCGTCGCCAGGAAAGCGTTTTCGCACCTCCTCGAGGAAACGCGAGTTGATTTCGTAGATGATCTCCAGATGCCGGGGCAGCAGCTCACGGAACAGGGGGAGCGGCCAGGTCTCCAGCGCTTCCGGCAGGAGCGTGTGGTTGGTGTAGCCGAAAGTCTTCTGGGTGATGTCCCAGGCCTCGTCCCAGGGCAGCAGGTGCTCGTCCACCAGCAGGCGCATCAACTCGGCGACGGCGATCGACGGGTGCGTGTCGTTGAGTTGCACGGCGAAATGTGCCGGGAAGCGCTTCAACGGCTCATGCATGAAGCCGAAGAGCTGCAGCATGTTCTGGAGGGAGCAGCTGACAAAGAAGTACTGCTGCGACAGCCGGAGTTTCTTGCCGATTGCAGGTTCGTCGTTGGGGTACAGCACCTTGGTGATGGTTTCGGACAAGACCTTGTCGTTCACCGCCTGGTAATAGTCGCCCGTGTTGAACGCCTGGAAGTCGAAGGATTCGGAGGCCTCGGCGCTCCACAGCCGCAGGGTGTTGCAGGTATTGACGCGATAGCCCTGGATCGGGGTGTCGTATGCGACGCCCTTGACCTCGCGATACGGGATCCAGCGCACCCGGAGGCGCCCCTGCTCGTCATGGAAGAACTCGGTATGGCCGCCGTATTTCACGGTGTGCGTTACCTGGGGCTTGGCGATCTCCCATGGATTGCCGGACCGCAGCCATTTGTCCGTGACTTCCTTCTGCCAGCCGTCCTTGATCTCCTGATCGAAGATGCCGAACTCGTAGCGGATGCCGTAACCGATGGCAGGCCGTTCGAGGGTGGCGAGGGACTCCAGGTAACAGGCGGCCAGCCGGCCGAGGCCGCCGTTGCCGAGCCCTGGTTCCTCCTCCTGGGCCAGGAGGCTGTCGAAATCGAGTCCCAGCTCGCTGACGGCCTGCCGGACTTCCGGCTCGATGCCGAGGTTGACGATGTTATTGCCGAGGTGGGGCCCCATGAGGAATTCCGCCGAAAGGTAACAGGCGATTTTGGCCTGCTCCCTGAAATAGGTCCGCGCCGTGTGTGCCCAGCGATACGACATTTTGTCGCGCACGGTCAGGGCCAACGCCTTGTAATAGTCCAGCTTGTTGGCGACCGTCGGCAACCGGTTGACGCTGCAAGTGAGATGATGGAGGATGACGTTTCGCAGCGCCTCCACGGTCAGGTGCGCCTGCTCGTTTTTGCCCAGCGGGGCCAGCTTCACTTTTGATTTTCCGTTCGTCTTCTTTGCCATGGCTGTCTCCTTATTCAATCTTTCCGGGCACGTCCGGCATGACTGGCGCCGGCGTGGCCGCTTCTTAGGTTACGTGTGCGGCGTCGAGGCCAGCAGGCGCTGGACGTGCCGGGCGATCATCAGCTCCTCGTTGGTGGGGAGCATCCACGCGGACACGCGGCTGCCCGGCCTGCTGAGGCGCGGGCCGCCCGCCGCGTTGGCGGGCTCGTCCAGTTCCAGCCCGAGCCAGGCCGCGTCGCGGCAGGCGCGGGAACGGATGGGCGCGGCGTTCTCGCCGATCCCGCCGGTGAATACCAGCGCATCAAGGCCGCCCAGGGCTGCCGCCAGCGATCCCAGCTCGCGCCCGATCCGGTAGACGAAGAGGTCGATTGCCTCGGCGGCGGCCGGGCTGGAGCTCTCCAGCAGCGTCCGCATGTCGCTGGACAGGCCCGAGACGCCGAGCAGCCCGGACTGCCGGTAGAGGAGCTCCTCGAGGCGGCGGGCATCCAGGCCGTCATGGTCCATGAGATACAGCATCACGCCGGGGTCCAGCGCTCCGCACCGCGTGCCCATCATGAGCCCGTCCAGCGCGGTGAAGCCCATGGTGGTCGCCACGCTCCGCCCGTTGTTCATCGCGCACAGGCTCGCGCCGTTGCCCAGGTGCGCGACGACGGTGCGGCCCTCTGCGGCGCGTTTGTCCAGGTGGGGAAGCCGCGAAGCGATGTACTCGTACGACAGGCCGTGGAAGCCATAGCGGCGGACGCCGCCGTCGGCGTAGCGTCTCGGAAGCGCAAAGTTCTGGGCGATCTCCGGCTGGCTGCGGTGGAACGAGGTGTCGAAACAGGCGATCTGGGGCAGGTGCGGCGCGCGCTGTGCCACGGCCTTGATGGCCGCCACGTTGTGCGGTTGATGCAGGGGGGCAAGAGGGATCAGGGCCTCCAGAGCCGCGAGCGTCCCGGGATCGATGAGCGCCGGTTTGGTGAACGTTACGCCGCCATGGACAACGCGATGCCCGGCTGCGATCACGCGGTGCCCGCTGAACGCTCCGTCCCGGCCCCAGGCGAAGAGGAACTCGATTGCGTCCTGGTGCCCCAGCGCCGCGCCCTCATCCCAGGTGTGTTCCCCGATGACGGCGCCGGCGGCGTTGCGGGCGACGAAATGCGGGCGGGTCGTGAGCGCTTCGAGCTGGCCGTGAATCAGCAGCTCGGGCGTCTCCGCCTTGTCGAGAAACGTGGAGAACTTGAGGCTCGAGGAGCCGGCATTCAGAACGAGAATTGCATCAGCCACGGTTTGTTTTGCCGCATCCCCTGTCTTGCGACAGGGTGAAAATAGTTTTTCAACACTTGCTAGACGTTGTCGGCTTCCGTTGAGCTGCCCCGCTTGGCTGCCGGTCCCAGCTGGTTCCACTTCCATCCGCTGATCTCAGGCATGTCCTCCCCGTATTTCTCGATGTACTGCTTGTGCTCCATCAGCCGGTCCCGGAGCGCCTGTTTGGCGTAGGCCGCGCGCGCGCCGAGCTGCGGCATGCGGTCGATGACGTCCTCGGCGAGGTGGAAACGGTCCACATCGTTCAGGACGCACATGTCGAACGGCGTCGTCGTGGTCCCCTCCTCCTTGTAGCCGCGCACATGCAGGTTCTTGTGGTTCGTCCGCCGGTACGTGAGCCGGTGAATCAGCCACGGGTAGCCGTGGAACGCGAAGACGATCGGCTTGTCCTTGGTGAACAACGTATCGAAATCCCTGTCGTTCAGGCCGTGCGGATGCTCGCTCGACGGCTGCAACTTCATGAGATTCACGATGTTGACGACGCGGATCTTCAGCTCCGGGACATGCCGCCGGAGCAGCTCGACGGCGGCGAGCGTTTCGAGCGTGGGCACGTCGCCGCAGCAGGCCATCACCACGTCGGGCTCGCCGTTACGGTCGTTGCTGGCCCATTCCCAGATCCCGAGCCCGGCGCTGCAATGCTTGATCGCCTGGTCCATGGTCAGCCACTGCGGGGCCGGCTGCTTGCCGGCGACGACGACGTTGACGTAATTCCGGCTGCGCAGGCAGTGGTCGGTCACCGACAACAGCGTGTTGGCGTCGGGCGGCAGATACACCCGCACGACATCGGCCTTCTTGTTGACGACATGGTCGATGAAGCCGGGGTCCTGGTGGCTGAAGCCGTTGTGGTCCTGCCGCCAGACGTGCGAGCTCAATAAATAATTGAGCGAGGCGATCGGCCGCCGCCACGGGATGTGGTGGCAGACCTTCAGCCACTTCGCATGCTGGTTGAACATCGAGTCGATGATGTGGATGAACGCCTCGTAACAGGAGAAGAATCCGTGCCGGCCGGTCAGGAGATAGCCTTCCAGCCAGCCCTGGCACTGGTGCTCGCTGAGCACCTCCATCACCCGGCCGTCGGGAGCCAGGTGATCGTCGTAGGGGAAGGTCTCCGCGACCCAGGCCCGGTTGGTGACGTCCATGGCATCCTGCCAGCGGTTGGAATTGTTCTCATCCGGGCTGAAGAGGCGGAAGTTTCTGGCATCCATGTTCTGTTTCATCACGTCGCGCAGGAACTTGCCCATGACGCGGGTGGACTCGGCCGAGGTGGCGCCGGGCTTCGGCACCTCGACGGCATAGTCGCGGAAATCGGGCATGCGCAGATCCTTGAGCAGCACCCCGCCGTTCGCATGCGGGTTCGCGCTCATGCGGCGCTCGCCCTTGGGAGGCAGCTCGGCGAGTTCCGGCTTGAGCCGGCCGGTTTTGTCGAATAACGTCTCCGGCTCGTAGCCCTTCATCCATTTCTCGAGGATTTTTATGTGCCCCGGCTTTTCATGCATCTCGCCCATCGGCACCTGGTGCGACCGCCAGTAATCCTCGGTCCGCTTGCCGTCGATTTCCTTCGGGCAGGTCCAACCCTTGGGTGTGCGCATCACGATCATCGGCCACAGCGGCCGCTTCTTGAACCCGTTTTTCTTGGCGTCGGCCTTGATGCGCTGAATCTCCTTGGTGATCGTGTCGAGCGTGTCGGCCATGATCTGGTGCATTTTTTCCGGTTCGTGCCCCTCGACGAAATAGGGCGTGTAGCCGTAGCCGCGGAAGAGATGATCGAGCTCCTCATGGCTGATGCGGGCCAGGAAGCAGGGGTTGGCGATCTTATAGCCGTTCAGATGGAGAATCGGCAGGACGACGCCGTCGGTGACCGGGTTCAGGAACTTGTTGGAATGCCAGGAGGTCGCCAGCGGGCCGGTCTCCGCTTCGCCGTCGCCGACGACGGCGGCCACGATCAGGTTTGGGTTGTCGTAAGCGGCTCCATAGGCATGGGAGAGCGCATAGCCCAGCTCGCCGCCTTCGTGAATGGACCCCGGGGTCTCCGGCGCCACGTGGCTGGGAATGCCGCCGGGGAACGAGAACTGCTTGAACAGCCGCTTCATGCCCTCTTCGTCCTGCGAGATGTTGGGATAGACTTCGGAGTAGGTCCCTTCCAGATAGGCATTGGCGACGAGGCCCGGACCGCCGTGCCCCGGGCCGATGACGTAGATCATGTTCAGGTCGTTTTTCTTGATGATGCGGTTCAGGTGCACGTAGAGGAAGTTCAGTCCCGGCGTCGTCCCCCAGTGGCCGAGCAGGCGCGGCTTGACGTGCTCTTTCGCCAGCGGCTGTTTCAGCAGCGGGTTGTCGTACATATAGAT
>MHEU01000009.1:90878-120089 GCA_001805245.1 Nitrospirae bacterium RIFCSPLOWO2_02_FULL_62_14
CAGTAGGCGTCCATGAGTTTCAGTTCTTTTTGCGACAGAGCACTTGCCATGGTGTCTTCCTCCAAAGGGCAGGGGTGTACAGATAATTGAGTCGGGTTTCGTTCATCACGTCTTGTTGCACGCGGCCTGGCCGGTCATCATGCCGGTCCCGGCGGTACGCGGGCTCACCGCCCGACCGCTTCGCGTTCCATCCCGTCTGTGTATCGGCCAGCTGCCGCCGCGCTGTTGCATTTGGCCCGGTAATGGAAGGCCTGCTGGGCGGCCTTCAGATTTTCCTTCTTGCCGTGCCATGTCTCCAGCGCCACGTCCTGCAGGGCGCGGCCGTACGAGAAACTGATCGCCCAGGGCTTCGGTCCGCCCAGCCGGTTGATCGCATCGAGATGCGCGGTTGCCGTGACGCTCGGCTGTCCGCCGGACAGGAACACGATGCCGGGAACCGCAGCCGGCACGTGGCGGCGCAGGCAGCGCAACGTGGCGGTTGCGACTTCCTGCACGGAGGCCTGTTTGGGACAGTCTTTTCCCGAGATCACCATGTTGGGTTTCAGGAGCATGCCCTCCAGCCGCACGCCCTGCTCAAAGAGGGCGTGAAAGACCGAGTGGAGGACGAATCCGGTGACGTTTTCGCAGCGTTCGAGCGTGTGCGCTCCGTCCATGAGCACCTCGGGCTCGACGATGGGGACGAGGCCCTGCTCCTGGCAGAGCGTTGCGTACCGGGCCAGCGCGTGGGCGTTCGCGCTCACGCATCGCGGGCTCGGAATCGTTTCGCCGATGCGAATCACCGCCCGCCATTTGGCGAAGCGGGCGCCGAGCGCCCGGTATTCTTTCAGGCGTTCCCGCAGGCCGTCCAGGCCTTCGGTAATCTTTTCGTCCGGCGATCCGGCCAGCGTTTTCGCGCCCGTATCCACCTTGATGCCCGGCAGAATGCCCTGCTTGGTCAGCACGTCGGCGAGGGGCGTTCCACCCGCACTCTTCTGGCGGATGGTCTCGTCGTACATGATCATGCCGCTGATGAAGGCGGCTGCGCCCGGCGTCGTGCAGAACATTTCGCGATAGTCGCGGCGGCTGTCCTCGGTAGATACAATCTTCAGGGCATCGAACCGCTTGGTCAGGGTCGGCACCGTCTCGTCGGCCGCCAGAATGCCCTTTCCTTCGGCGACCAAAGCCCTGGCTGTGCTGTCCAAATCCTGAACATTCATATCTTATCCCTCATATTTGACCGATGCGTCCGCACCCATTGGATAGAGCAAAAATCGTGCACACAGGCGCTGTAAGAAGACCCGACCCTATAATAAATAGGCGTATTGTTACAACCACTTAGAGAGGCAATAATTCGGCGAAGATTAACGGTTGCGTAACGGTTGAGGAGAAAAGCAACAAGGGGCTCGCAGGACATTGACGCAAGATGCCTCATGAACAAGTTGTTATCGGTATTCAGCCGCCACCATTCGGGAGCAAGGCTGTGCCGGCGTCTCTTGCTCATGAGCCCGTTCATGCGACCTGCTCAGTCCCGCTCGCCTCATTGATTCCCTTGACAGGACCACGGGTGCAACCCATGATACCGCGCGCCGCATGAACAGGAGTCTTAAGAGTTCCGTCATGATCACGCCAACGCAACAGGTGTTCCTCGTGCGTCACGGTGAAACCGAATGGAGCCTTAGCGGGCAACACACCGGAACCACCGACATTCCCCTGACCGAACATGGCCGGCAGGTGGCCAGATTATTGCAGCCGGTCCTGGCGAAGGAGTCGTTCTCGCTGGTCCTGACCAGCCCCTTGCAGCGGGCCCGGGAGACCTGCCGGCTGGCCGGTTTCGGGGATGTGGCGAATGTCGAGCCTGACCTGGTGGAGTGGAACTACGGGCGTTACGAGGGATTGACGGCCGGCCAGATCCACGCCATGGCTCCTGGCTGGCTGCTCTTTCGAGACGGCTGCCCGGGCGGCGAGATGCCGGGTGAAATTGGCGCGCGGGTCGATCGCGTGATTGCAAAAGTGCGCGCCGTCGAGGGCGATGGCATTGTGTTCGCCCATGGTCACGTGCTCAGAGTCTTCGCGGCTCGCTGGCTGGGCCTTCCCCCTTCGGAGGGCCAGCACTTCCTGCTCGATACGGCGACCATGAACATCCTGAGCTACTATCGCGGCGCCCCGGCGATCAAGCGGTGGAACGCGCCGGTTCAGATCTGAGCGCGAGGGCCGTGACGCTGTCCGGGAGAAGACACCAATGGGAACCCGTGGAGGTGATGCGATGACGAGCGGTCCAACCCCACTCACGCAAGGCGCTGCCTGGAACGCCCTTCGTGAGCATTACGAGGTGATCAAGGCCGTGCATCTGCGGGATCTGTTTGCGAAAGATTCCGGGCGTGGCGCGCGCCTGGCGTGCGACGTGGAGGGGATCTATCTCGACTATTCGAAAAACCGCCTCACGGATGACACGCTGCGCCTGCTGCTCGACCTCGCGGACTCCGCCGGCTTGCGGGCCGGCATCGACGCGATGTTCCGCGGCGACAAGCTCAATGTGACGGAGAATCGCGCGGTCCTCCACGTGGCGCTGCGCGCCCCCGCGGGCGCCACCATCACGGTGGACGGCGGCAACGTGGTGCCGAAGGTCCACGCGGTGATCGAGAAAATGGCCGGCTTCGCGAACCGTGTCCGAAGCGGGACTTGGACGGGCTTTACCGGCAACAAGATCAAAAACGTCGTGAACATCGGCATCGGGGGCTCGGACCTGGGGCCCGTCATGGCTTACGAGGCGCTGCGGGTGTACAGCGATCGCGCGCTGACGGTTCGTTTCGTCTCGAACGTTGATGCGACCGATGTCGCCGAGTCGACGCGGGACCTCGACCCGGCGGAGACACTGTTCATTGTCTGCTCGAAGACCTTCACGACGCTGGAGACGCTCACCAACGCGCAGACCGCGCGTGCGTGGTGCCTGCGGGCGCTCAAGAGCGACCAGGCGGTGGCCCGCCACTTCGTGGCCGTGTCCACGAACGCGGGCGAAGTCGCGAAATTCGGGATCGATCCCGCCAACATGTTCGAATTCTGGGACTGGGTCGGCGGTCGCTACTCGCTGCCCTCGGCCATCGGCCTCTCACTGATGATCGCCATCGGGCCCGAACGGTTCCGCGAGATGCTGGCCGGGTACCATGCCATGGACGAGCATTTCCGGACCGCCCCATTCGACAGGAACCTGCCCGTGCTGCTGGGGCTCATCGGACTCTGGTACGTGAATTTCTTCGGTGCCGAGTCCCACGCGGTTCTGCCCTATGACCACTACCTCGGGCGGCTGAGTGCCTATCTGCAGCAGCTCGACATGGAGAGCAACGGGAAGCGCGTGGACCGTGACGGGCGGGCGGTGAACTACCAGACGGGCCCGGTCATTTGGGGACAGCCGGGCACCAACGGCCAGCATGCCTACTACCAATTGATCCACCAGGGCACGCGGTTGATCCCATGCGACTTCATCGGCTTCTGCCGGTCGCTTAATCCCATGGGGCCGCATCACGATCTGCTGGCGTCCAATCTGTTCGCGCAGACGGAGGCGCTGGCCTTTGGCAAAACGGCCGCGGAAGTGGAGGCTGAGGGAGCGTCTCCGGCCCTGGTGCCGCACCGGACGTTCCCGGGCAACCGCCCGACCAATACCATCCTGGTCGAGCAGCTGACGCCGGAGATGCTCGGGAAGTTGATCGCACTGTACGAGCACAAGGTTTTCGTCCAGGGCACGATCTGGCGCATCAACTCGTTCGATCAGTGGGGCGTGGAGCTGGGCAAGGTGCTGGCCAACCGGATCACGCCGGAATTGACGAGCCAGACGGACCCCGATCTCCGGCACGACAGCTCGACCAACGCGTTGATCCGGCGCTACCGCCGGCTTCGCCTGCCGGGCTGACACATCATTCCGGCAACAACGCATAACCTGAGAGGCTTGTCATGACTCGTGAACAGCTCGATCAACTCTGCGTCAACACGATCCGCACCTTGTCCATGGATGCTATTCAGCAGGCCAACTCCGGACACCCGGGGACGCCCATGGCCCTGGCCCCCGTGGCCTACTGCCTGTGGCAGCGATTTCTCCGCTTCGATCCGCAAGACCCGATCTGGCCCAACCGGGACCGTTTTGTCCTGTCCGTCGGCCACGCCTCGATGCTGCTGTACTCCCTGCTCCATCTCACCGGTGTGAAGGCCGTCAGCAAAGACTACGAAACCCTCGGCGAGCCCTCGGTGCCGCTGGATGCCATCAAGCGGTTTCGTCAATTGGGCAGCCGCTGTCCGGGCCATCCGGAGTACCGGTGGACCTCGGGCGTCGAAACCACCACCGGACCGCTCGGGCAGGGGATTGCGAACAGCGTGGGGATGGCCGTGGCCGGCCGCTGGATGGCGGCCCATTTCAACCGGCCCGGCTTCGAAGACGTGATCAATTTTAACGTCTATGCCCTGTGCGGGGACGGTTGCATGATGGAGGGAATCTCTCACGAAGCCGCCTCGCTGGCCGGTCACCTGGGCCTCTCGAACCTCTGCTGGATCTACGACAACAATCACATCACGATCGAGGGCAACACCGCGCTGGCCTTCTCGGACGATGTCGCGACGCGGTTCATCGCCTATGGCTGGAACGTCACCCGCGTTGGCGACGCCAACGATCTCGTGATGCTCGAGCGGGCGTTTCGAACCTTCCAGAAAACGACGGACCGTCCCACGCTGATCATCGTGGACAGCCACATCGCCTACGGGGCGCCCAACAAACAAGACACCTCGGCGGCACACGGGGAGCCGCTCGGCGAGGAGGAAATCCGGCTGACCAAAAGAAATTATGGCTGGCCGGAGGACGCCAAATTCCATGTTCCCGACGGCGTCTACGAGCATTTCCGGCAGGGGATCGGCGCGCAGGGGAAGACGCTCCGCGACGCCTGGTTCGCGCGCATCAAAGAGTACAAGGCCAAGTACCCGGAGCTGGCCGATCAATTGTACCGGATGCAGCACCGGCAGTTGCCGGACGGATGGGACAAGGACCTGCCTGCCTTTCCGACCGACGCCAAGGGCCTGGCCACGCGGGTTTCTTCCGGGCAGGTGTTGAATGCCGTGGCGAAGCGCGTGTCCTGGTTGATGGGCGGGTCGGCGGATCTGGCCCCTTCAACCAAAACGCGGTTGACGTTTGAAGGAGCGGGCGATGTCTCGGCCGAGCATCCCGGCGGCCGCAACCTTCACTTCGGGATCCGCGAGCATGCGATGGCGGCGATCCTGAACGGGATGGCTCTGGTGAAGGTCCGGGCCTATGGTTCCGGATTCCTGATTTTCAGCGATTATGCCCGAGGCGGGATCCGGCTCAGCGCGATCATGGAATTGCCGGTCATCCATATTTTCACGCACGACTCGATCGCGGTGGGGGAAGACGGGCCGACCCATCAGCCGATCGAACACCTCGCCTCGTTGCGCGCCATGCCCGGATTGATTGTCCTGCGGCCGGCGGATGCCAATGAGGTGGTGGAATCCTGGCGCGTGATCATGAATCTGCATCACGAGCCGGTGGCGCTCATGCTCACCCGGCAGGACGTGCCGACGCTGGACCGCGCGAAATACGCTCCCGCGGCCGGCCTGGCGAAGGGGGCCTATGTGCTGGCCGATGCCGCCGCCGGCAAGCCCGATGTGATCCTCATCGGGAGCGGCAGCGAGGTGTCGCTCTGCGTCGCTGCCCATGAACAGCTCACGTCCGAAGGCATCAAGTCGCGCGTCGTGAGCATGCCCTCGTGGGAACTGTTCGAGCATCAGGACCAGGCCTATCGCGACCAGGTGCTGCCACCGTCGGTGATGTCCCGCGTGGCGGTCGAACTGGCTTCGACATTCGGGTGGGCGCACTATGTCGGCCCCACCGGCGCCATCGTCGGCATGACGTCATTCGGAGCGTCGGCCCCGCTGAAAGAACTGCAGAGGGAATTTGGCTTCACGCTGGAGCGCGTCGTCGAGGCCGCCCGGCAGCAACTCCGGCGGGCGCGGTAGGCGGTAGAGGGGGAAGGGAGCAAGACAATGAGCGCACAGCAGACACAAGCCGGGAGCATTGGGATTCTCGTCGGTGGCGGTCCGGCTCCGGGGATCAACGGCGTCATCGCGGCGGCGGCCTTGCGGTGTCTTGCGGCAGGCCGGCAGGTGCTCGGCATCCGTGACGGATTCAAGCGGTTGATCGCCGGCGACACGAGCGATGCCGCGCCCCTGACGGTGGAGGAGGTGAGCCGGCTCCATATCCAGGGCGGCTCCTACCTAAGAACCGCCCGTGCGAATCCCACCAAGAATCCGGATCATCTGGAGAACGTCGTCGCCACGCTCCGCAAGCTCAACGTGTCGGGCCTGATCACGATCGGCGGGGACGATACCTGTTTCTCCGCGCTGAAACTGGAGCAGGCCGCCCGCGGGCGGCTGCACGTCGTCCACGTTCCCAAGACCATCGACAACGATCTGGACCTGCCCGAAGGCGTCCCGACCTTCGGCTTCGAAACGGCCCGGCACGTCGGCGCGCAGATCGTCAAAACGCTCATGGTGGAGGCGCGCACCACCTCGCACTGGTTCTTTGTGGTGGCGATGGGGCGGCAGGCGGGCCACCTGGCGCTGGGCATCGGGAAGGCGGCCGGCGCCACGCTCACGCTCATCCCCGAGGAGTTCTCCGAACGTCCGCTCCGCCTCTCCCGTATCGCCGATGTGCTGGCCGGAGCCATTCTCAAGCGCCTGAGCCTGGGACATGAGGACGGCGTGGCCGTGGTGGCGGAGGGGCTGGCCGAGGTGTTGGACCCGGAGGAACTCTCCAAGGATGCGGCGTTGCCGCGCGACGATCACGGCCACATCGAGTTGTCCAAGATCAATCTGGCAGGACTGCTTTCACGCGCCGTCCTCGCGCGGCTGGCGCCGCTGGGAATCAAGCCGGTGTTCCGGGAAAAGGACATCGGGTTTGAATTGCGGTGCGCCGACCCGATCGGGTTTGATCTCGAGTACACGCGTGATCTGGGTTGCAGCGCGGCCGGTTTCCTGCTGGAAGGAGGCAATGCGGCGCTGGCGGCGATGGTGTACGGCAAGTTCACGCCCATCCCGTTCGACCAGATTCTCGATGCCCGCACCGGCCGCACGAGGGTCCGGCCCGTCGATACCCGCTCCGCCGGCTACGAGATCGCCCGGCGGTACATGGTTCGCCTGGAACCGGAGGACTTCGAGCAGCCCGATTTGCTGGGCAAGTATGCAGCCCTTGCCCACATGGCTCCGGAAAAGTTTCGATCGAGTTTCGAGTACGTGATCGAGGATGAGCGCCGGCGAAGATTACAGTAGCGCGCCTTCTTCGCGACCCGTTTCGGAACGGCGCCTGTCCATGGCCGGCCCTGCCGTCAGTCCGCTGCGAAGACCTTGTTGACCAGCGCCTGCGCTTCGTCCTGGATCCGTCGCAGGTGATCCTGCCCGCGAAAACTCTCGGCGTAGAGCTTGTAGACGTTCTCAGTTCCTGATGGCCGGGTGGCGAACCAGCCCTGTTCGGTGACGACCTTGAGCCCGCCGATGGGTTTGTTGTTGCCTGGCGCGTTGGTCAGGATGGAAACGATCCTGTCTCCGGCCAGCTCCTTCGCCTGAATCTGCTCCGGCGAGAGGCGCTGGAGGATGTCCTTCTGTTCCGGCGTGGCGGGCGCATCCATCCGTTCGTAGACCGGATTGCCGAGATCGCGGGTCAGTTCCCGGTACAGTTCGCCGGGATCCCGGCCGGTTGACGCCATCATCTCCGCCGCCAGGAGTCCCATGATGAGGCCGTCCTTGTCCGTGGTCCAGACCTGCCCGGTCCGGCGGAGAAACGAGGCGCCGGCGCTTTCCTCGCCCCCGAAGCCCAGCGTGCCGCCGAGCAGCCCCTCCACGAACCACTTGAAGCCGACCGGCACTTCGAGCAGCTTCCGGCCGAGTTTCGCGGCCACGCGATCGATCAGGCTGCTGCTGACAACGGTTTTGCCGACGGCGGCGGTTCCCGCCCATCTCGGTCGGTGGCGGAACAGATAGGCAATCGCGGTCGCCAGATAATGGTTGGGGTTGAGGAGCCCGGCGCTCCGGGTGACGATGCCGTGCCGGTCGGTGTCGGTGTCGTTTCCAAAGGCGACGTCGAACCGGTCGCGCAGGGCGATCAGGCCCGCCATCGCATGCGGCGATGAGCAATCCATGCGGATCTTCCCGTCCCAGTCCACCGACATGAAACGGAAGGTGGCGTCCACGGTCTCGTTCACGACCGTCACGTTCAGCCTGTAGCGCTCGGCGATCGGCTTCCAGTAAGCCACGGCGGCGCCTCCCAGCGGGTCGATGCCGATCCGCAATCGCGCGGCACGGATGACGTCCATGTCCACCACCGATCCCAGGTCCGCGATGTAGGCGGCGACGTAATCGTGCTCGTGCGTGGTGGCCGCGCGCCGCGCCCGCTCGTAGGGGATCCGCGAGAGCCCCCGCAGCTCGTCGGTCAGCAAGGCGTTCGCCCGCTGTTCGATCCAGCGCGTGACGTCCGTATCGGCCGGTCCGCCGTGCGGCGGGTTGTATTTGAAGCCGCCGTCCTCGGGGGGGTTGTGCGAGGGAGTGATGACGATGCCGTCGGCGAGGCCGGTCGTCCGGCCCTGATTGTACGTGAGGATGGCATGCGACACGGCGGGGGTCGGCGTGTAGCCGCCGCCCCGATCCACCATCACCTCGACCCCGTTCGCCGCCAGTACCTCGAGCGCGGTGGCGAACGCCGGCTCCGACAGCGCATGAGTGTCCATCCCCAGGAACAGCGGCCCCGTGGTCTGACGGCTCTTCCGGTATTCGCAGATGGCCTGGCTGGTCGCGAGGATGTGCCCTTCGTTGAAGCTGTGGCGGAGCGAGGATCCCCGGTGCCCGGATGTTCCGAAGGCCACGCGGTGCTCGCGTACGGCCATGTCGGGACGCAGGCTGTAATAGGCGGTGACCAGCCGCGGCACATTGACCAGCATCGAGGGGTCGGTGGGTTTGCCCGCCAAGGGACTAAGAGGCATGCGCCCTTTCTCGGTGGGCTTCCGGGGCTTCATGAGGCCCCGCGTTGTTCTGCCGTGAAGGTCAGCGGCGGTTGCGCTCGGCGATTCTCTTGCGGAGGCGGGCCTTCTCGAGGCTGATCTGGGCTTCCTTGAGTTCGGACGGCAGGCCGCCCACTGCCAGGCGCTGCTCGGCCTCGGCCACTTTCTTCGTGGCCCGCTCGACGTCGATGTCCTCGGCCTTTTCGGCGATTTCGGCGAGGATCGTGACTTTGGTCTGATTCACTTCGGCGTACCCCCAGAGGACCGCCATGTAGGACCAGGCGTCGCCGATCTTGTACCGGAGCTCGCCGATCTTGAGCATGGAGATGAACGGCGCGTGGCCCGGCAGGACGCCGAACTCGCCTTCCGATCCGGGCGCAATGACCTCGTCCACCTGCTTGCTCAACAACAGGTGTTCGGGCGTGACGACTTCTAAAAGGATCTTGCCAGCCATTCTTCCTCGTGAAACGTGAAACGTGAGACGTAAAACGATCTCACGATCACGGGCTTGTTACCTTTTACGTTTGACGTTTAACGTTTCACGCCCAGCTTCTCAGCCTTCGCGATCACTTCCTCGATCGGGCCCACCATGTAGAAAGCCTGCTCGGGCAGATCGTCGTACTTTCCCTCCAGGATCTCCTTGAAGCTGCGGACCGTGTCCTTGAGTTTCACGTACTTGCCCGGTGAGCCGGTGAAAGCTTCGGCAACGTGGAACGGCTGCGACAGGAACCGCTGGATCTTCCGCGCGCGGGTCACTACCAGCTTGTCGTCCTCGGACAATTCGTCCATGCCCAGAATGGCGATGATGTCCTGCAGGTCCTTGTACCGCTGCAGCACCGATTGCACGCCGCGCGCGACCTTGTAGTGTTCCTCGCCCACGACCTGCGGATCCAGAATTCTGGACGTGGAGTCCAGCGGGTCCACGGCCGGATAGATGCCCAACTCCGCCTGCTGGCGCGACAAGACGGTCGTGGCGTCCAAGTGCGCGAAGGCGGTCGCCGGCGCCGGGTCGGTCAGGTCGTCGGCCGGCACGTAGATCGCCTGCACCGACGTGATCGAGCCGCGCTTCGTGGAAGTGATGCGCTCCTGCAGCGCGCCCATCTCGGTGCTGAGGGTCGGCTGGTAACCGACGGCCGATGGCATGCGGCCCAGCAAGGCGGAGACTTCGGAACCGGCCTGTGTGAACCGGAAGATATTGTCGATGAAGAGCAACACGTCCTGGTTTTCTTCGTCGCGGAAATATTCCGCCACGGCCAGCCCGGTCAGCGCCACGCGCAGACGCGCGCCCGGCGGCTCGTTCATCTGGCCATAGACCAGCGCCGCCTTGGATTTGGTGAAATCCTTGGGATCGATGACCTTGGATTCCCGCATTTCGTGCCAGAGGTCGTTGCCCTCGCGGGTCCGTTCGCCCACGCCGGCAAATACGGAGAACCCTCCGTGGTGGAGCGCGATGTTGTTGATCAGCTCCATGATGATGACGGTCTTGCCCACGCCGGCGCCGCCGAAGAGGCCGACCTTGCCGCCCTTGGAATAGGGTTCCAGCAGGTCCACGACCTTGATGCCGGTTTCCAGCACCTCGGTCTTGGTTTCCTGCTCGTCCAGCTTGGGCGCCGGGCGGTGGATCGGATACCTCTTCTTGGTGTTGAGCGGTCCCATCTCGTCCACCGGCTCGCCGAGCACGTTGATCAGGCGGCCCAGCGTTTCACGGCCGACCGGCACGGATATCGGGGCGCCGGTGTCCTTTACGTTCATCCCGCGGACGAGCCCGTCGGTGGAGGTCATCGCGACCGCGCGCACGCGATTTTCCCCCAGGTGCTGAGCGACCTCGAGGGTGAGCTTGATCTCCGGGCGGCCGGTTTTTTTGTCCTCCGGCTCCTCGACCCGTATCGCGTTATAAATATTGGGCAACTGGCCGGGAGGAAACTCGGCATCGATGACCGGCCCGATGATCTGGAGAACTTTTCCTGTTGTGCTCACGTCGACTCCTTCGTTATTTAAGCGCCTCTGCGCCGCCCACAATGTCCATCAATTCCTTCGTGATCGCGGTTTGCCGCGTCTTGTTGTAATAGAGCGTCACCTTCTTGATCAGCTCGCCGGCGTTGCGCGTGGCGCCGTCCATCGCAGTCATCCGAGCGGCCTGCTCGGCGGCTGACGATTCCAGAAGGATCCGAAACGCCTGCGCCTGCAGGTGCTTCATCAAGAGGGGGTCCAGCAGTTCGCGCTCGTCGGGCTCATAGTGATAACCGCCGCCCAAGGCCTCACGGGGCTCTCCACTTTCTTCGAGCGACTCGATGGGGAAGAGTTGTTCCACAATCACCCGTTGCTGGAGAGCCGACTTGAACTCGTTGTAAATGATATGGGCTTCGTCGTACTTGCCGCCCATGTACTGCTCGCAGGCAGTCTGCGCAATCTCCATTCCGTGCTCATAGGACAACCGGTCGAAGATGTCTACATAGGGCTCATGCGTCGTCCAGTGCCGGCGCTTGAAAAACTCCCGCCCCTTGCGCCCTACCAGGCCGATCTCCACCTTGACTCCACGGGCTTCGCATTCGCGGATGAACTCAAGTGCCCGGCGGACGATATTGGTGTTGAACGCTCCGCACAGCCCCCGGTCGCTCGTGACGACGACGACCCGGACGACCTTGGTTGGACGTTTTTGCAGGAGCGGGTGCAAGTCCCGGTTCACGCGCCGGCTGAGGTTGGCCACCACGTCGCGCATCTTCAGCCCATAGGCACGGAAGGCGAGGATGCGGCTCTGCGCGCGCTTCAGCTTCGCGGAGGCCACCATCTTCATGGCCTTCGTGATTTTCTGCGTGTTCTTGACGCTGGTGATCTTGCGTCGAAGGCTCTGTAAGCTCGGCATCTCTTATTATCGGCTGCTGAAAACGGCCCCCAACTTTGTTCTCGGTCGCTCAAGCCCCTCAACGTACCGCGAAAAGTACGCCTCGGGTCTTTCGCTCCCTGCGGCCGCGTTGGGAACCGTTTTGAGCAGCCGAAGGGAATCGTTTTGTAAAACAGCTACTTCTTTGCGCCGTAACCCATCTTCTGCTTGAAGGTCGTGATCATCTGTTTCAGCTTCGCGCCGACGGCATCGTCGATCTTACCGATGCTGGTGAGTTCCTTGCGCAGTTCCGGATGATTCTGCGTGACATAATGCAGCAGGTCTTCCTCGAACTGCCGGACCCTGTCCACCTCCACATCGTCCAGGAAGCCCTGCGTCCCGGCATAAATCGAGATGACTTGATCGCCCACCGGCATCGGCTTGTACTGGCCCTGTTTCAGCAGTTCCACCATGCGGACGCCGCGCGAGAGCTGGGCCTGCGTGGCCTTGTCCAGTTCGCTGCCGAACTGGGCGAAGGCGGCCATTTCGCGATACTGGGCCAGGTCGAGCCGCAGCGTGCCGGCCACCTGTTTCATGGTCTTGATCTGGGCCGAACCGCCGACGCGGGAGACCGACAGGCCGACGTTGATGGCCGGCCGGACACCCGAATAAAACAGGTCGCTACCCAGATAAATCTGCCCGTCGGTGATCGAAATGACGTTGGTCGGAATGTAGGCCGACACGTCGCCTGCCTGCGTCTCGATGATCGGCAACGCCGTGAGACTTCCGCCGCCAAGCTGGTCGTTGAGCTTGGCCGCGCGCTCCAGGAGCCGGGAGTGGAGATAGAACACGTCGCCCGGGTAGGCCTCGCGGCCAGGAGGCCGGCGCAGCAGCAGGGACAACTGCCGGTAGGCCACCGCGTGTTTGGACAGGTCGTCGTAGACGATGAGCGCATGTTTACCATTGTCCCGGAAGTATTCGCCGATGGCGGCGCCGGCAAAGGGGGCCAGGTACTGCATCGGCGCGGCATCGCTCGCTGTGGCCGACACGACCATGCTGTATTCCATGGCATGGTTTTCTTCGAGCGTCTTGACGACGCGGGCCACCGTTGAGCGTTTCTGGCCGATCGCGACGTAGATGCAGAAGACGCCGAGGCCTTTCTGGTTGATGATCGTGTCCACGGCGATGGCGGTCTTGCCGGTCTGGCGGTCGCCGATGATCAGCTCGCGCTGGCCGCGGCCGATGGGAATCATCGCGTCGATGGCCTTGATGCCGGTCTGGAGCGGCTCGCGGACGGACTGCCGCGTGACCACGCCCGGCGCGACCATTTCGATGCGCGACGTCTGCGTGGACTTGATCGGTCCCTTTCCGTCGACCGGCTGGCCGATGGCGTTGACCACGCGGCCGACCATCGCTTCGCCGACGGGGATTTCCGCGATGCGGCCGGTGCGCTTGACCGGGTCGCCTTCCTTGATGCCGGTGTCGTCACCCATCAACACGACGCCGACGTTGTCTTCCTCAAGATTCAGCGCGATTCCGAACAGGTTGCCGGGGAATTCCAGCATCTCGCCGGCCATGGTTCCGTCCAGCCCGTAGACCTTGGCGATTCCGTCGCCGACCTGGATGATGGAGCCGGTCTCGCTGACGTCGACGCGCTTGTCGAAGCCTTTGATCTTTTCCTTGATGATCGAACTGATTTCGTCCGCTTTGATCTGCATGGCTACTCCTTGGTCAAGATCGTCTGCATGGTGTTGAGCCGGCTGCGCACGCTGCTGTCGTAGAGCGTGCTGCCGATTCGAATCTGAAGTCCGCCGAGCAGCCTGGGCTCGGTCTGGAACGTGATCTCCACGTCTCGTTTCAGCAGCTCGCGGAGCCTGGCTCTGACCCGTTCCTGTTCCGGCGCGTTGAGCGCGGCGGCCGACGTGACGGTGGCCTGGCCGGTGCCTTTGGATTGATCGGCCAGCGCGGCAAAGGCGTCTGCAATTTCCGGGAGAAGGCCGATGCGGTTTTTATGTACGAGCTGCGCGAGGAAGCTTTTCATGACCGGCGGACCGTGCAGCTTGTCCGTCAAGGCCGTGAGGACGGACAGTTTCTCCTCCACCACAAATGCCGGCGAAGCCAGCACATGTTTCAGAGACGGTGACTGCAAGAAGGCTTGTCCCAACCCGGCCAAGCCGGATCGTGCGGGCTCTATGCTCTTGGCATCCAAGAGTTCGAAGAGGGCCTTGGCGTAGCGACGGGCGACGGAAGATTTAATCACGAGCAAGCCTGTCGAATCATGCGAAACTCCGCGATGAACAAGGAAAAAATTCGTGCGGCGGGGCACGAAAAACGCGCCACACTAGCATCCAGAAAAGGGGTGTGTCAAGGAGGAGAAAGTGGTGCTAGGCAGGCGAGGTTGACTCCTGTGCTCGCAGAGGCCGCACGCGAAGACGGTGCTCCCTCAATGCGCGCAGTTGGAGTCAACCTCGCCTGCGCACCGATTATGAGGAGATGAAGAAAGAGGCTATTGAATAATGCCGCCGCCAAGGACGCGGTCGCTGTCGTAGAACACGGCGGACTGGCCGGGGCTGAGGGCCCGCTGCGGAGTCTGGAAACGCACCGTGATGGTGCCGTTGGAATTGGGCGTGAGGGACGCCGGTGATGCCGGCGTGGCGTAGCGCACCTTCACGTCGGCCTCGCGCGGGCCGGTCAGCAGCGATTCGTCGAAGAGGTTCAGATCGGCAACGGTGCACTCCGGTCGCAACAGACTTTCCTCGGTGCCGAGCACGACCGTGTTCGTCGTCGGCTCAACGCGCTGCACGTACAGCCGTTGCCCGGCGGACACGCCAAGTCCCCGCCGCTGTCCGGGCGTGTAGAAGGCGATGCCGTCGTGCCGGCCCAGTTCGCGGCCGTCCGCATCCACAAACAAGCCGGGCCGCTTCGCCTCCGGCGCTTCGGTTTCGATGAAGGTCCGATAGTCGCCCTGCGTGACGAAGCAGATTTCCTGGCTTTCCTTCACTTCGTCCGGTGGCAGGTCGAGCGCCTCCGCTCTGGTCCAGACCTCGGGCTTCTGCATGCCGCCCACCGGGAACAGCAGGCGCGGCAGCCAGGCCTGCTGGAGGCGGTACAGAAAATAACTCTGGTCCTTACGGGTGTCGGCCGCGCGGCGCAGACTGAACCGGCCGCGGTCGTTGTCAATCTGGACGTAGTGGCCGGTGGCGACGAAATCAGCGCCGCGTTCTTCGGCGAGGGCGATCAGCGACCGCAGCTTCACGCGTTCGTTGCAGCGCACGCAGGGGTTGGGCGTGGTGCCGGCGAGATAGCCCGAGAGAAAATCTTCGATGACCCCGGTCTGGAACGTCCGGCGGGTGTCGATAATTTCGTACGGAATCCCGAGACGCTTGGCGACATGCCTGGCGATGCCGACCTTGCAGCAGCTCCGCTCCTGCCAGCGCTTGGAGACGGCAGCGGATTCGTCCTCCTGTTCCCAGACCTGGAGCGTCACGCCGTGGACGTCGTACCCCTGTTCGACGAGCAACGCCGCGGCGACGGAACTGTCGACCCCGCCGCTCATTCCGAGGATGACGCGTGGATGTGCCATGGCAGAAGATCCCGTGTGCGAATCTCGAAGACGCGCCGGTCCGGCGCCCTGTCGAAGCACCAGGACGCCGCCGGACGATCGTTATGCTACAGGATGAAACGGGGTGGTGTCACGAAGGCAAATCTTGGAGACGGACCTTGCCCCGGTGCGCGGCCAGGTCGTGGACCTTGTCGCTGTCCTGGCGCTCCTCCGCGCCCCAGGCGTCGGCGCCCATGTCGCAGAGGCCGTGAAAATGCGCGCCCTCTTCCATCGTGAAGGACGGCGTGCGGATGTCTCCGATCAGCACGCCCGGCTTGAGGACCTGAATTCGTTCCGTTGCGGTGACGTTGGCTTTGATTCTTCCGCCACTGATCAGCGTGCCGGTCGTGACGATGCCCTTGATGACCGCGTGCTCGCCGACGACCAGCGTGCCCTTGGTATGGATCTCCCCGTCCAGACGGCCGTCGATGCGCACCGTGCCTTCAAAGTTGACCACGCCTTTGAAGTCCACGCCCCGGCCGAGGAATGTGAAGTTCTCTTCGTCGACGATGGGGTTTTTCTTCTTCCCCTTGCTGCCCCACATGCGTTCCTCCTCCAACAGCCCCTCGCCCGGCACAAGCCGTGTCCAGGGGCTGCCGCTTCACTCTTGTTCGTTCGTCGGTTAACCCGTGACGCGTTTCACGCCGGGCGCCGGCGCAGCGGACGCTCGTATGGCAGCCTCGCGGGCAAGTTCGCGCACTTCTGCACGCGCCATCTCGATGTTGCCGTTGAAAAGCACGCCTTCTTCCATCGAGAGCGTCGGCGCCTTGACCGAACCGTTCAGGATCGCCGGGGACAGCAGCCGGACCTTTTCCTTCGCCGAGATGTCGCCCGTGATCTTGCCCTTGCTGATGATGGTGCCGGCGCTGACTTTCGCCGTCAGCACGGCCTCCTCGCCGATCAGAAGCGTCCCATCCGTGTGGATTTCGCCGTCGAGGATTCCGTCGATCCGGACTGTTCCGTTGTAAGTGATGATCCCCTTGAATTCGACGCCTTTCCCGACAAACGCAATCACGTCCTCGGCTTGCGCGGCCATTCCTTCATGGCCGGTCTCGTCGGTCGTCTGATCGGCATCGTCGCTCCCGGATTTACTCTTCCACATGGTTCCCTCCTTGTTGAAGATTTTCATTCTCAATCGTGTGTCACGATGTCCGTGATCTGCGTATTCTCTCCACGGGCCCCCTTTTGAAAAGAAAAGGGCTTCCCCCGTCTGCCTGGAGAACGGGAAGAGCCTGGATCTCTGTGTACGCTCAGTGGCAGATGAGGCGAGGACTTATGCCTGATCCTCAGGAGCAGCAGCGTATGGCGTTAATCTAAAACGAGGTTGCTGGCAACGCAAGAAATTTCCAGTTTCTCGTCCGTCCGCTCCGCACTAACCCAACAACATGTCAACCAATCGGTCCAGGTCAGCCGGTTCGAAATAGTGGATCTCGATGCGTCCGCCTTTTCGTCCCTTGTGAATCCCGACTTTCGTTCCCAGGCGCTTTCGCAGTTTTTCTTCCAGATCAGGAAAAGCCGTCAGTCTCCGTGCCGAGGGTTTGGATTTCCCGGTTCTCAATTCGGATGCGATCAATTGTTCTGCCTGGCGGACGGAGAGTTGTCCATCCAGGATCAGCTTTACCAGTTTCAATTGCAGCTCCGGTCGGCTCAAGCCGAGCAGTACCTTGGCATGGCCCATGGATATTCTCAGAGATTCAACCAACTCTTTGATTTCATTAGGTAAATTCAAAAGTCTGAGCGAATTAGCGATCGACGAGCGGTCCTTCCCAAATCGCTGCGCGAGTCCTTCCTGGGTCAATCCGAATTCGGTCACCAGCCGATAGTAGGCCCGCGCCTCCTCCATGGGATTCAGATCTTCGCGCTGAAGATTCTCTATCAGCGCCAGTTGCATGGACTGCTCATCGCTGGAATTGCGTACCACCGCCGGGATGGTCTTGAGGCCGGCCAGTTTGGCGGCTCGATAGCGGCGCTCTCCGGCGATCAACTCGTACAGTCCGTCCGCCTTGCGCCTGACGAGGATGGGCTGCAGCACGCCGTTGTGCTTGACCGACTCGGCCAGTTGCGACAGCTCGCCCGGCTTGAACGTCTGCCTCGGTTGGTAGCGGTTTGGAACGATCCGCTCGAGCGGAATTTCCAGTGTCGCCTCACGCTCGATCGGGAGAATTTTAGGAAGACTCTCCGGGAGCAGCGCGCCCAAGCCCTTACCGAGTGCTTTTTTTTCCATTGAGAAACTCCTTTGCCAGTTTGAGATGAACCTGCGAACCGGTGGATGCGGCGTTATACAGCAGCGCCGGCCGTCCGAAACTCAGGGCTTCGGCCAGCGCGACATTCACCGAGAGCCTGTTTTCCCATTGAGGAATTCCTTTGCCAGTTGGAGATAGGCCTGCGAACCGGTGGATGCGGCGTTATACAGCAGCGCCGGCCGTCCGAAACTCGGCGCTTCCGCGAGCGCGACGTTGCGCGGGATCACTGTGCGATAGACCTTCTCTTTGAAATGGGCACGAATCTCGTTGGCCACCTGCCCGGAAAGGCTGTTGCGACTGTCGAACATCGTGAGCACGATGCCCTCCAATTCCAGCGCCGGATTCAGAGACTGCTGCACGCGCTCGACGTTGGCCATCAGTCGCCCCAGACCCTCCATCGCGTAATACTCGCATTGAAGCGGAACGAGCACCGACGAAGCGGCGGTGAGCGCGTTGATTGTCAGCAGGCCGAGCGCCGGAGGACAATCGAGCACCACGTAATCAAACCGGTCGTGAATCCCCTGCAGGGCATTTTTCAGCATGACCTCGCGATCCGGAACGGAAACCAGCTCAACTTCAGCCCCGACCAGATCGGCCGTCGCCGGGGCGACCGAGAGTCCTGGAATTGTCGTCTGTACGATCACCTCTTCGATCTTGGTTCCATGCACGAGGCAGTCGTAAACGGTTTTTGAAAGTTCTTTCGTGTCGACTCCCAATCCGCTTGTGGCGTTGGCCTGGGGGTCCATATCAACCAGCAACACGGATCGCTCGGAAACCGCCAATGAGGTAGCAAGATTGACGGAAGTCGTTGTTTTTCCAACGCCTCCCTTTTGATTGGCAACAGCAATAATTCTAACCATGTGTTTGTTTGGATCTCCTGTATTTCACACACATACCCTATGTTCCACGTGGAACATCATGATCATCATGCGGCCGCCTGCTCAAGGACCGTGAGCACGCGATGTCCGAACCCATGTGGCAAGTCATAACTGAATTCGCGCGCAACTCTGAGCCCCTGCGGTCCGGGGTCGCAGTCGAATGTCTTCGTCAGGCAGAAGACCACCCGGCCTCCTTCTTCTAGCAGCGGCGCAGAGAACGGGAGAACCTCCTCAACTGCGACCGCCCGCGTGGTGATGCAGGAGAACCGGCCATGGCCTGACGTCACACGGGAAAAGTCACGCAGGCTCATGGACACCACCGACACGTCTTTAAGATCCAAGGTGCCGATGACGTGACGCAGAAACGACGTCTTTTTTTCGTTTGGTTCGAGCAGCGTCACTCGAAGCTCCGGAACAAGGATTTTCAGCGGCAATCCCGGGAAGCCCGCTCCGCTGCCGACATCCAGGAGGGAAACATTCGTTTTCTTCTCCAGTGCCTGGCTGTACAGCAATGAATCGAGGAAGTGTTTGATGGCGATTTCTTTTGTGTCACGGATCGATGTCAGATTGATTTTTCCACTCCAGCGGTCAAGCTCGCAGTAATAGGATGATAAGGCTGAAACCTGATTTTTGTTTAAGTTTATACCAAATGTAGATGTTCCAGCAACAAGAGTATCTACAAATAGTGTCTGTTCCACGTGGAACATCTACGCCAATCAGAAAATCAGGTCAAGGGCTATTTCTGAGTCAGAATGCTTCCGCAGAATGGTACTGAGGGATTTTCAGTCAGGCAGAGACGGGGGAAGACTGGCCCTGCTGTCTTCGTCGGTCGCGCTCAATGGCAACAAGTAAGAGAGAGATGGCCGCCGGCGTCACGCCTGATATGCGGGACGCCTGGCCGATGGAGGCGGGACGGACACGCTTCAATTTTTCGAGCACCTCATGGGAAAATCCTGGAACACGATCGTAATTGAAGTCCAGCGGGATTTTCTTTTCCTCGAGTTTCCAGAATCGGGATATCTGCTGTTGCTGACGTCTGATATACCCATCATATTTAACTGTAATTTCAATAGCTTGTGAAATTTCATCGTCAAAAAATGCCTTATCCTGCAACTCCAATATTTTCGAGTAGGTCATGTTTTGACGGCGCAGCACGTGAGACAGTGTCGCGTCGGGAGAGAGCGGCTCGGGAGAGACTCCCGCGAGTTTTTCAAGAAACGATCCGATCGAGGCGGCCCGCGTTTCCTGCAAGCACCGCACTTCCTGTTCGATCCGGTCCCGCTTGCGCTGGAACCGCAGGTAGTCGGATTCCGGCACCAGCCCGAGGCGTCGTCCGATGTCCGTGAGCCGCATGTCGGCGTTGTCATGACGCAGCAACAGGCGATATTCCGCGCGCGAGGTGAACATGCGATAGGGCTCCCGCGCATCTTTTGTGATGAGGTCGTCGATGAGCACGCCGATGTAGGCTTGCGAGCGGTCCAGCACGAGCGGCGGTTCGCCGCGGACGGACAGCGCCGCGTTGATGCCGGCGATAATGCCCTGTGCGCCCGCTTCTTCGTAGCCGGAGGTGCCGTTGATCTGGCCAGCGTGGAACAGTCCGGAAACCAGCTTCGTTTCCAGTGTCGGATGAAGCTGGCGCGGAGGGAAATAATCGTACTCGATGGCATAGCCGGGCCTGATCATCGCGGCCCGTTCGAGCCCCGGGATTGTTTTCAGGATTGCAGCCTGCACGTCCACCGGCAGGCTCGTGGAAATTCCGTTCGGATAATACTCGAGCGTATCCAACCCCTCCGGTTCGACGAAAATCTGATGCCGTTCCTTGTCCGAAAAACGCACGACCTTATCCTCGATCGAAGGGCAATAGCGCGGGCCGATGGACTCGATCACGCCTGAATACATTGGCGAGCGGTCAAGATTGTTGCGGATAATGTCGTGGGTCTCCCGACAGGTATAGGTGAGATGGCAGGGCATCTGGGCGTTGGTGATCCGCTCCGTGCGCGCCGAAAAGGGCTGAGGGGGATTGTCGCCGGGCTGGAGCGTCATCGCGGCGAAATCGATCGTCTCCCTGTTCAGGCGCGGCGGCGTGCCGGTTTTCAAGCGGCCCACCTCGAAGCCCAGATCCCGCATGCAGTCCGACAGATGCTCGGCCGACGCCTCGCCGCCCCGCCCGGCCGGGAAATGAGTCAGACCGATGTGAATCAGTCCCTTGAGAAACGTGCCCGACGTCAAAATGACGGCCCGCGCAGCAATCTGTTCGCCGGTTCCCGTTCTGAGACCGGTCACGGCGCCGCCGTGAGTGAGCAGCCGGTCCACGGTCCCCTGCGCCACGTCGAGCTCCGGTTGTTCGCGCAGGGTCTGCTGCATCGCAAGACGATAGAGCTTCTTGTCGCACTGCACGCGGAGCGCCCGGACGGCCGGGCCCTTGCTCGTATTGAGCATGCGGAACTGGATGCCGGCGCGGTCAGTGTTGCGTCCCATCTCACCGCCCAGCGCATCGATTTCCTTGACCAAGTGCCCCTTCGCGATGCCGCCCACCGCCGGATTGCAGGACATCTGCGCGATCTTGTCCGTCTCCATGGTCAATAAGAGCACGCGCGCGCCCATGCGGGCCCCCGCCAGCGCGGCTTCGCAGCCGGCATGGCCGCCTCCGACGACCACGATGTCGTATTCTGTTGTCATAGATTAGCGGCACGAGGCGAGGGGCAAGGGGGCAAGCAAGAGTTCTGGTTCCGCTTGCCTCGAGCCTCTAGCCTCGCGCCCATGCTCATTTCCCGATGCAAAAATCCCGAAAAATCCGGTCGAGAATATCGTCCGTGCTGACCGCACCGGTGATTTCGCCCAGCGCATCAATGGCAGCGCGGAGATCCATGGCGATCAACTCGCCGGCTGCCCGTGCCTTGACCGACGCGCAGACAGCGGTCAATGCATCGAGGGTCCGACGGAGCGCATCATGGTGGCGGAGATGGGTCACCAGGACTGTTTCCCGGGCTTCAATGTCCGGGCTGATGAGCAAGGCCCGGATGCGGTCCCGCAATTCGTCGAGCCCCGCACCGGTTTTGGCCGAGATTCGGGAGACTGCGCAATCAGGTCCGGCAGGCGGAAGCGCCGCCGGATCGAGACGGCCCGGCAGGTCCGCCTTGTTGACGACCAGGAGCCGCTTTTGGTCCATGCCCGGAGGAACGCGCTCGAGAAGGGCCCGGTCTTCCGGTGTCAATGGCATCGATCCATCCAGGACGATCAGCAGCAGGTCGGCCTGTTCCTGCGCGGCGCGGCTGCGCTTCACGCCCTCCTGTTCCACGGGATCGGTGGTCTCGCGAATGCCCGCCGTGTCCAGCAGGCGGACGGGAATGCCCCGGATGTTCAGCACTTCCTCCAGCACGTCGCGCGTGGTGCCCGGGATGGGCGTCACGATCGCCCGGTCCGTCTTGAGGAGCGCATTGAGCAGGCTCGATTTTCCGACATTCGGCCTGCCGAGGATCGCCGCCGTGACACCTTCGCGCAGAATGAGGCCCTCGCGGCCGTGGGCGAGCAAGCCGCCGACGGCATCGCAGGCCTGCGTGAGACCGGCCGCCAGTTCGGCCGTCTGAATGAAGGTAATATCCTCCTCCACGAAATCGATTCCGGCTTCAACGTGGGCCAGCAGCCCGATGAGTGTCTCGCGAACCGCGCCGATTTCCCTGGACAGCGCTCCGCGCAACTGCTCCTGCGCGATCCGCAGGCTGCCGGCTGTTTTGGCACGGATCGTATCGAGCACGGCCTCGGCCTGGGCCAGATCCAGCCGGCCGTTGAGGAACGCGCGCTTCGTGAACTCCCCGGGCTCGGCCAGCCGTGCGCCGGCGCGCACCAACGTGTCGCAGATCGTCCCTAGAATAAACGCGCCGCCGTGGCACTGGAGTTCGACGACGTCTTCCCCCGTGTAGGACCGGGGAGCGCGCATGACGACCACCAGCGCCTCATCGAGCGGCGCATTCCGGTGCGAGCCGGTCGGGTCGAGAAGATCCGCGTGGTGGAGGACATGGCTGGCGGAGGACCCCAGGGGGACGCCGGATCGAAGGACAACCAGACCGGTCGCAATGTCCACGGCCTTCTCACCGCTGACGCGCACGATCCCGACGCCTCCTTCGCCGGGCGGGGTGGCGATGGCGCAGATCGTGTCGTTCAATGGTCCACTCATGGTGGAACTCAGGTCGTTGGCTGGTCGGAGGAAGTCGAAAACGTCGGCTGCCTGTAAATGTACCGGTCCGTGACGAACTGCTGGCCGATGGTCAGCAAGTTGTTGGTGAACCAGTACAGCACCAGCCCGGATGCAAAATTCAGGAACAGCAGGGTCATGAACGCCGGCAGCAGCAGCATGATCTTGGCCTGCACCGGGTCCATGGTCGTGGGTGTGATTTTTTGCTGAATCATCATCGTCACGCCCATGAGAATCGGCAGCACATAGTAGGGGTCGGGCATCGAGAGGTCCGTCACCCAGAGCAGAAACGGCGCCTGCCGGAGCTCGATGGTCATGTAGAGGACGTTAAAGAGCGCGACAAAGACCGGCATTTGCAGCAGCATCGGCAGGCAGCCGCCGACCGGATTGACTTTATGATCGCGGTACAGCTTGATCAGCTCCTTGTTCAGCCGATCCCGGTCGTCCTTGAATTTGGTCTGCAGCGCCAGCACCTTCGGCTGGATGAGCTGCATCTCCTTCATGGACTTGTAGCTTTTATATTGCAGCGGGGCGAACAGCAGCTTGATGCCGACCGTCAGCAGCACAATCGCAATGCCGTAGTTCCTGGTGTAGTCGTGCAGAAAACGCAGGACCGCGAACAGCGGCTTGGCGACCGCCTTGACGATGTCCCAGCTGCCGAAGATGAACCAGCCGAAGTCGATGGTGTCCTCAAGCCCCACATCGAGGGATTTTAAGGTTTCATACTCCTTGGGGCCTGCATAGAGGCGGAGCGCCAGCGGCATCGAGGCGTCCGGCGCGGGAAATCGAACTTGCGCCGAGGCAAGCTTGTCGCCCTCCTTCCTGACCAGGGCGGCCGTGGCGCCGGTCGGGATGATCACGCTCATGAAATATTTATCCTGCAGCGCGACCCACTTCACGGCGCCCTTCAACTCCTGCTCGGTGTCCGGAAGGTCCTTCTCGATCTTGTCGTCGACTCGGGAGGCCGGGCCGATCAGGCCGATGAGGCCCTCGGTCCATTCGATAATGCCGAAGTTGGTGCCCAGCCCGGTCGCCAGCGTCCCGGTGATCCCTTCCACCGCGATCGTCACATCGACCACGTAACTGTCATGGTGAAAGGTCAACTGCTTCTGCACGCGAACCGGAGACCCTGATGCCTGACCGGACGTCTGCCCGGACGTCTGATAGGTCAGCGTGATCCGGCCGGTCGGATGGGCCGCGTCCAGCCTGCTGAAATCGCGCTCGACCTGGTACAGTGCGTCGTTCAGGCGGCGGGAAAGCGTCTCGTCGCCGGTGACCAGCGAAAGCGGGCCGGCGAACTTGCCTTCTTTGTGCACGAGCTGAACGGGCGGCGAGGTGCCGTCCGGTGTCAGGCGATGGCGCGTCAATTCCCAGCTGGTGATGACGCCGCCGCGATTTGAGATCGCGGCCCGGTACAGATCGGTGACCACCTCGACCGTCTCCTCCCCCGAAGCCGGCGCGGGCGGATGTGAGCGGGGCGGAGCGGCCGGCACAGCCGAAGCCGGTCGGGACGGATCCTTTTCCTGGACGGCCGCCGCGCCCGGCTTTTGAGGTTCAACGGCAGCGGGGGGCTGCTGGTCAGCTTCCTGGGAAGACGGAGCCCATCCCATCTGACGCATGAGATATTCGTACCCCACCAGGATGGTCAGGGAGAGGATCAGAAAGATGATGACTCGTTTTTCCATGTTCCGGGTGCGTGGTCTTTCGCGCCGTTACCGGACGGGATCCGTTCCGCCGGGATGAAACGGGTGGCACTTCAACAGCCGCCAGCAGGCCTTGCCCGTTCCCCTCAAGAAGCCGTAGCGCCGGATGGCATCCACGGCGTAGTGCGAGCACGTGGGCTCGAACCGGCAGGCGGGGCCCAGCATCGGCGAGATCCACCGCTGATAGAACGCAATGACGGCCAATCCGATCGTCTGCATCATGCCTCTTCCGAAGAACGCATCAGCGCCTGCTGGCGCAGGGCCGCCAGCCAGGCTTCCTGCAGGACAAGAGGCGCGGCTTCCAGCGCGCCGTGCCTGGGAAAAATCAACAGATCGCGGCCCGGCACCAGCCGCCCGCGCACCCGTCTGGCCAGTTCCCGAAACAGGCGCTTGGCGCGATTGCGCACGACGGCTCCACCCAGACGTTTGCCCACGATCACACCGACTCGCGCGTGAGGCATGTCGGAACGGCAGGACATCAGGTTGAACAGCGGGGTGGGAAGCCGTCGGCCGGTTTTTTTGACGCGCTCGATGTCGCCGCTCTTCTTCAGGAAAAACGAGCGGTCTTCAGACAAACGCGCCACGGCTCGCTCCTAGACCGTGAGGCGCTTGCGCCCCTTCTTGCGTCGGCGGGCTAGGACTTTGCGCCCGTCTTTCGATTTCATCCGTTTACGGAACCCGTGATCGCGTTTCCGTTTCAGCTTCGAGGGTTGTTGATATGTAAATGACATTCAGTGGCTCCTTCATCAGACGTGGAACACAGACAGGATGCGCATTATAGGTAGCGACTGATTGGAGTGTCAACGAAGACGCACGCGATTTCACACACGCCGGCGCCCCACGACCATCTTGAATCCCCCGCGGCTGCTCAGGAGTCGAAAAAATCCCCGCCGCCGCAGGCTGAGGCGGTTTTGCAGGACGACAGCCAATCCGCCACAACAGACGAGGACAATGAGCGGGAGTCGAAAGGGCAAGCCGTTGATAACATGCGTTATTAATTACCGCCGCCGCTTCGATGAGGTGGCATCGCCCTTGCTCGTTCTAAGGACTGCTTCCACAGTGACAAACGCGTGCGATTTCGATGAAGGGGGGTGAATCAAATATGATGAAGGCAATGTTTGCAATGCTGGCGCTGGTCCTCGGTTTGACGTTCGGCGCTACGACCTTCGTGCAGGCCGACGAGAAGAAGGCCGCTCCTGCTGCTGAAAAGAAGGCGGAGAAGAAGGCGGAGAAGACAGCGGAGAAGACGGAGAAGACGGAGAAGAAGGCGGAGAAGAAGTAATTTCGCTTTTCCGGAATGTCCGGCCCCCCTTCGAGGCCTGTTTCATCCTCGAAGGGGCGCCGGCTTTTCCATTTATATGTCCTTACGAAAACCGGACGATTCATTCATACTGAGCACGGTACAGCATTGTACAGATGGGGCGCGGACGGTGAGTCAATAACAAGGAGATGAGATCATGAAACGGATCATGACGATGTTTCTTGCGCCGGCGCTGTTTCTCGCAGTCGGCTGCAGCCAGGCGCCGAACGACAAGCTGGGCGAGGCGGAAAAGGCTGTGATGGATGCCAAGCTCGCAGGGGCTCAGGCCTATGTCTCCGAGGACTATGCCAAGCTGGAGGGCATGCTCAATAATGCCAAGACGGAAATGGCCGACCAGAACGCCAAGTTCGGCCTCTTCCGCGATTACGGCAAGACGGAGCAGTTGCTGGCCTCGGTGACGGCCGAGGTGCCCAAGTTGATCGAGGAAACGGCGAAGAAAAAGGAAGAGGCCAAGGACGCGGCGCTGAAAGCGCACGAGGCGGCCAAGGAAGCGGTCAAGAAGGCTCAGGCGCTGGTCGCCAGAGCCCCGGTGGGAAAAGACCGGGCCGCAGTGGAGGCGATCAAGAACGACGCCAAGGCTCTGACCGCGTCGCTCAACGACGTGCAGATGGCGATGGACACGGAAGATTATCTGACGGCGCAGGCCAAGGCCAAAGCCGTGCAGGACAAGAGTCTGGCGCTTTCCTCGGAAGTGCGCGGCGCGCTGGCGAAGGTCGGCGGCGTGAAGGCGGCGAAGACAACAAAGAACGCAAAAAACACCAAGAAAAAGAAGTAACCTGCACGGGGCACATGCGAAACAGTAAAACCTTCATCGGCGCGCTGGGCATCCTGATGCTCTCGGCCTGCGTCCAGCAGGCTCCGGCGGATCTCGTGCAATCGGTGGAGGCTCTCGACCGGCAGCTTGCGGCTGCACGCAGCGCCGAGTTTGCGCCGGAGGAGTATGGCCGGTTTGTTCAGCACTGGGCGGCGTTGGGGGAGCGGCTCCGATCGGACGACGTCATCGGGTGGCCCTGGGAGGAGAATCCGTTCGAAACCGATCTGCGCGCGCTCCACGAAGAGGGGTCGCGCGTGCTGGCGCATGCAACCAACAAGCAGAATGTCGCCCGGCTGGGCGCCGCGTCCCGCGTCGTGCGACTGGAGCGCCGCCTGCAGCGCTTTACCAGCCGCGTGGACCGGATCGGCAGCCGCGTTGCGCTTGGCGAAAAGCGGGTGGAGACCGAGTTGCTGGTCAAACAGGCCCGGTCCTTCATGGAGCAGGGCAGATTTACCCATTCGGTTCAGGTGGCGCGGCAGGCCGACCAGCGCATGAACAGTCAGGCGGCGCAGTTGAACTCCGAGCTGGGTCGCTATGCGGACCGGGCGCAGGTGGATCAGTGGCGGGCCATGGTCCGCCGCACGGTGGACTGGTCCAGGCAGCATCAGGCGGTGGCGCTCGTGGTCGTCAAAGCCAAGAAGCGATTGACGCTGTACCGGAACGGCGTGGCGGTGGTCTCCTATCCGGTGCGTCTCGGCTTTAACGGCGTCCAGGAGAAACGCTATGAAGACGACGGGGCGACTCCGGAGGGCAATTATCGCGTGATCAGGATGAAAGACCGCGGACAGACGGAATTCTACCGGGCGCTGCTGCTTGATTATCCGAACGCCGACGATCAGCGCCGGTTCCAATCGGCACTGAAGGCCGGCATGATCCCGGCTCAGGTCCGCATCGGCGGGAATATCGAGATCCACGGCGTAGCGGACCGCCGTCTCAGTCAGACGCTCGGCTGCGTGATGCTCGGCAACCGTCAAATGGACGCGCTGTTCCGTGAGGTTGAGGCCGGCACGCCCGTGACGATCGTCGGCGCCGTAGACGCGGACAATACGGTGGCGGTAGTATTGGCGCAGTTGGAACAGAATGACGATGAGGCAGACAAGGACGACGCCGAACCGTCGGGCGACCAGCCGGCGGCGGACGGGACGGATATCGGGCAGAGTTGAGCGAAGATGACGCGAGCCATCGCACGATCAAGTCTGAGTTTGGCGAAACGGAGCGTACTCAGCGCAGCGGCGCTGATCGGGACGGCCCTTGCCGCCGGGCTGGTTGCCTATCAATTTGGAGATTCGCGCGAGGTCGAGAGCCGTTCCCTGCCCGCCGAGCCGCGGCAGGCGCCGAGCCTTGCGCGTCTGCGCACCCAGCACGCGGCGCTGAAGCAGCAACTGGCCTTCTACGCTCCGGCCGGGCCCTACATCGTGGTGGATACGGCCCGCAACCGGCTCTACGTCAAGCAACGGGAGGAGGTTCTGCTGGATGCCGTGGCGTCCACGGGCAGCGGGACCATGTTAGACCACCCTGATCAGCCTGAGCAGCGGTGGATTTTCGATACGCCGCGCGGCGCCTTTGCCGTCCAATCGAAGCTCGTCAACCCCGCCTGGGTGAAGCCGGACTGGGCGTTTCTCGAGGAAGGCCGTGCGATTCCCGCGAACGCCGCGGAGCGCGTGGAAACCGGCATCCTCGGAGAGTACGCCTTCGGATTCGGCAACGGCTATTTCATCCACGGCACGCTCTACACCAGGCTGCTGGGTAAAAACGTGACGCATGGTTGCATCCGGCTGAACGACGACGACTTGCGCACGGTGAACCGGCTCGCCGATATCGGAACCCCCCTCATCATTTTCTAACTTGCGCCGCCGGGTGTTGCTCATCGCTCTCGGGTATGCCGTCGCGTTCGACGGAGCCTGCCTTGCGTCCGATACGGTCCGGCAAAGCTTCCAGACGGCCGGCGAACGGCAAGCCGTCCAGGAGGCGAACGCCGTTCTGCAGGAAGAAATCAAGCTGGCCGCGCGGTCACAGACCTATCTGCTGGTGGACGTCCATCAAGGCGTCGTGCTGGTGAAGGCCCGCGGCATTGAAGTCCATCGGTTGCCGATTCTCTCCTGGCGCGCCCCCGGGGATCGGCCGCCGGCCGGCCTGTATCGTCTGGCGGCCAGACCTCCGGTGGATCGTCCCAAGGCCAGGCCCGGCGAGGATGCGACGGAGCATCCCATTGAAGTCTCCGACATGCCGGCGGAATATCAATTGGTGCTGGAACCGTCGCTGGTCGTGGCCGTCGGTCCGCCGGCCCGGGACCATCCGTGGTTCTGGATCAGGGGTCTCGTGCGGGGGTGGTGGAGCCGGGCGGTCTCCAAGGACTCTGATGCATGGCTCCGCGTGTCGCTGTCGACGGAGAACGCCCGTTCGCTGGCCTGGTCGGTAACCGAGGGGATGCCCATCTTGATCGGCCGCTCGACCATCCCTTAGCAGGATGGTGAAAAAGACCGCCAGCATTGTTCTCGCGTCGCTCGGTAGTCCCGGCCGCCTCACCATCTCGGCGGCGCGCACAAACGTGGTGCTCCTTATTCGTCGCACCGTGCGCCCCTCAACGTACACAATCAAGCGCATGGGGCAGCTGTGTG
>MHEU01000009.1:120185-121826 GCA_001805245.1 Nitrospirae bacterium RIFCSPLOWO2_02_FULL_62_14
GGTGTAATTAGGGTCTTTTTGACCATCCTGCGAGGATTTTAAGGCAAAATCCATCGTCAACTTCCCTCCTAAACCCCCGTTTGCGTTTTCGCCAGTGCCAGCCTAAGATACGGCCCCCAGCGTACAAAATGAAGGGCGAAAGCGGAGGCCCGCAATGCCGAAAGAGCCGATGGCAAGGATGCAGGTGAACCTGGGCGCATTGCACGGAACCGTGGAGGCCGCGCTGCACGAGATGGCGTTGACCCGCCTTGTGGCGAGGCTCTGGTCGAAGGACCACACGCTCTGGAAGCCGGAGCCGACCGAAATCGCCAACCGCCTGGGCTGGCTGACGGTCGCGGAGCAACTGCGCGAGAAGGTCGGACCGCTGCAATCCTTCGCGCAGACCGTGCGCAGCGCCGGATTTCGCGATGTCGTGCTGCTCGGCATGGGCGGAAGCAGCCTCGGGCCGGAGGTCTTCCGGAGCTCGTTCGGGTCGGCGCGGGGTTTTCCCCGGCTCTGGGTGCTCGATTCGACGGTGCCGGGCTTCGTCCGCCAGGTCACGAAAGCGATCAATCCGGCGAAAACCCTCTTCCTTCTCGCCAGCAAATCGGGCGGAACGATCGAAGTCATGTCCCTCTATGCGCATTTTTCCGGGCTTGTGGCGAAAACGCGCAAGAACGCCGGCGGCGCGCAGTTCATCGCGATCACCGATCCGGGCACCAGCCTCGGCGCGCTGGCGCACGAGCGCGGGTTCCGCACCACGTTTACGAATCCGCCCGACATCGGCGGCCGCTATTCGGTGCTGTCCTACTTCGGCCTCGTGCCGGCGGCGCTGATGGGCCTCGATGTGGCGATGCTGCTGAATCGCGGCATCGAAATGGCGCAGGCCTGCCGTCCGGGCATTCCGCCCGATCAGAACCCCGGCGCCTATCTGGGCGCGGTGATGGGGATCCTCGGTCGGTCCGGCCGGGACAAGGTCACGATCGTGGCGTCTCCAAAAATCAGTTCGTTCGGTCTGTGGGCCGAGCAGTTAGTGGCGGAAAGCACCGGGAAAGAGGGCAAGGGCTTGATCCCGGTCGCGCAGGAGCCGCTGGCGCCGCCGGACGCCTACGGCAACGACCGCCTTTTCGTTTATCTGCGGCTCGAAGGCGACGCCAATGCCGAGAGCGATAAACACGTGAAAGCGCTGGAGCGGGCCGGGCAGCCGGTGGTCCGGCTCGCGCTGCGCGATGCCTACGATCTGGCCGCGGAATTTTTCCGCTGGGAATTCGCCACGGCCATTGCGGGCCATTACCTGGGCATCCATCCCTTCGACCAGCCGAACGTGCAGGAGAGCAAGGAGAACACGAGCCGGGTGCTGGACTATGTCAAGGCGCACGGGCAACTGCCCCGCAGCGATGCGCCGGAGAGCGGCGTCGATGTGCTCCTGTCGCAGGCGGGACCGGGGCGGTACCTGGCGATCCTGGCTTATCTCACGCCCTCCTCGCAGGCCGATGCGGCGATCAAGACGCTCCGGAAGACGCTCCTGACCAAGCATCATCTGACGACGACCGCCGGCTACGGGCCGCGGTATCTGCATTCGACCGGCCAACTGCACAAGGGCGGGCCGAACTCGGGTTTGTTCCTGCAATTGATCGAGGACATGAAGCCGGACGTGGCCAT
>MHEU01000010.1:0-1667 GCA_001805245.1 Nitrospirae bacterium RIFCSPLOWO2_02_FULL_62_14
CATGTGTCTGTCGTGCGCGGCGACCAGGGCGAAGTGCTGATTCCGGCTGCCAAAGACGTGGTGTCTGCCGTGGATCTGCCGGGCAAAACGATGACGGTCCGATGGACCGACGAAGTGACGACGAAGGAGACGGTCCGTGTTGCGCTGTGATGTGATCACGCTGTTTCCGGATCTGGTCCAGCCGGTGCTGGGGCAGGGCATGCTCAAGCAGGTTCCGGAAAAGATTCTACTGGAAGCCGCGTATGACATGCAGGGGCTTGGGCCGACGCAGCATTGAATTCTTAGGATTCTTGCGATGACGCTGCATTGTGACATCATCACGCTGTTTCCGGATCTGGTGCAACCCGTGTTGGGGCAGAGCATGCTCAAGCGCGCGCAGGAGAAGGGGCTCCTGGAAACCCGCGTCCACAATTTGCGGGACTATACCGAGGGCCGTCACCTGGTGGCGGACGATACGCCCTATGGCGGCGGGGCCGGGATGGTCATGAAGGCGGAGCCGGTCTTCCGCGCGGTCGAGGCGCTGCGCCGGCAGTATGGAGAATCCGAGGCCGGCACGTCGCTGCGCCTGCTGCTGCCGTCGCCGCAGGGGCGGCCGTTCACCCAGCGGCTGGCGGAGGAGTTTCGCGACGAGCGGCGCCGGCTGGTCTTCGTCTGCGGGCATTACGAAGGGATCGACGAGCGGGTGCGGCTCGGACTTGCGCCCGAGGAAATTTCGATCGGCGATTACGTGCTGACCGGCGGAGAACTGCCCGCGCTCGTGATGATCGACGCGGCGGTGCGTCTGATTCCCGGAGTGCTCGGCGACCCGGAATCAGCGGAGCGCGATTCGTTTGCCGAGTCGCTGCTGGATTATCCGCACTACACGCGTCCGGCCGAACTGCGCGGACTGGCGGTGCCGGAAGTCCTGCTGTCCGGCAACCACGAAGCCATCCGGCTGTGGCGGCGGAAGGAAGCGCTGCGGAGCACGTACCGGAAGCGTCCGGATCTGTTGCGGGACCGGTCGCTGTCCGACGAGGATCGACGGTTGCTGGAAGTGATTGTGGACGAGGAAGCAAAAGAAGCGTCTGTTTAGCAGAGGAGGGTCAGGAGCATGAATCAGTTAGAGCGGATCCAGCGGTCGCTGGTCAAGAAAACCGTTCCCAAGTTCGAGATCGGCGATACGGTGCGGGTCCACGTGAAGGTCGTCGAAGGCGACAAGGAACGGATTCAGGTGTTTGAAGGCGTCGTGATCGCCCGCAAGGGCGGGCGCAACAGCGAGACGTTCACCGTGCGGAAGATTTCGTACGGCGTGGGCGTCGAGCGGATTTTCCCGGTCCACTCGCCGATCGTGACGCGCGTGGACGTGGTGCGGCAGGGCAAGGTGCGCCGGGCCAAGCTGTATTATCTGCGGGCCAAGAAGGGCCGGACGGCGAAACTCGAGGACCGTGAGTTCGTCCAGGCCGAGGTGGCGCCGGTCGCAGCCGTATCACCGGCTGCAACCGAGGCGGAGAAAAAGGCCGAGCCGGCTGCGGCGAAAGCCGGGACGGCGCCGGCCGGAAAACCGGCCGCAAAGGCCGAGGCCAAGCCCGCAAAAGCGGCGTCTGCGAAGAAAAAGTAGTTCGTTCCTGTCCGAACGTAGAGGGCCTGGGTGGAACCGACGGACCTCTTCGAAACGGAAGCGAGGCGAT
>MHEU01000010.1:1683-1970 GCA_001805245.1 Nitrospirae bacterium RIFCSPLOWO2_02_FULL_62_14
CCCCGCCGGTGCCTGCTTGCCGGGCTCAACGATTCCAAGCAACTGACGGAACTGGAACGGGAGCGGCTGTACGACGAAATCCGGCGGCGGGCCGTGGGTATCGGGGTCGGACTGGCGAGCGAGCGCGAGATTGACGAGATGAACATTCTGGAGGCGACGCGACTGGCGATGGGCCGGGCGATCCAGGCGCTGCCGTCCACGCCGGATTATCTGCTGCTCGATGCGATCGGACTTCCCACCGTGCCGCTTCCTCAGCGCGCCATCATCAAAGGCGATGCGTTATCCGT
>MHEU01000010.1:1984-27216 GCA_001805245.1 Nitrospirae bacterium RIFCSPLOWO2_02_FULL_62_14
CGTCGGTCGTCGCCAAGGTCACGCGGGATCGCCTGATGGGCGACTATCATCGGCAGTATCCGCAGTATAATTTCCAGGCGCACAAGGGGTATGGGACCCCCGAGCATTTGCGGCTGCTGGCGGCGCACGGTCCCTGCGCCATCCACCGGCGCAGTTTCCGTCCGGTCGGCGATGCGGTGCCGGCGGTTGAGCAGGCTGCGGAATGAGCTTCGCCGGACGTCTTTTCGGGGAGGCCGCGGAATCGGAGGCCGAGCGCTATCTGCGGCGCAAGGGCTACCGCATTCTGGCGCGCAACGCGCGCACACCGTCCGGAGAGCTGGACCTCATCACACGATCGGGATCCGTGCTGGTGTTCGTGGAGGTCAAGGCGCGGGGTTCCTCGACGCACGGCGGGGCGGTCGGAGCCGTGGACGGCCGGAAGCAGGCGCGTCTGGTCAGACTGGCGGCGCAGTACCTTGCCCGGCACCAGCTTCGCAATCAGCCCTGCCGGTTCGATGTAATCCTGTGCGTGGGAAGTGAGGAATCGCCTGCCGTCGTCGAACACATCGAGCATGCGTTTGAGGTGCCCGGAGACGACCTGCGGTGGTAAGCCATCAGCGATCAGCTGTCAGCTTTCAGCGGAATGCGGGGCTACAGATGCGGCGAACGAGGTCATGAGTCATAATCTTTTGTTCTCAGTCAACGCTGATGGCTGATTGCTGAAAGCTAAACGCCAAGAATGATTCAGATTTTTCATGTCACCAAGTATTACGAACGGCGCCCTGCACTCACGGACGTCAACCTGCAGATCGAGAAGGGCGAGTTCGTGTTGCTCATGGGGCCCAGTGGGGCGGGCAAGACGACGCTCCTCAAGCTGCTTTATTGCGCGACGCCGCTCGATGAAGGGCAGATTCTCATCCAGGGACGCAACGTGGCCCGTCTCAAGCCCTCCGCTGTGCCGTATCTCCGGCGGACCATGGGCGTCGTCTTTCAGGATTTCAAGCTGCTTCCGAAAAAGAGCGTGTATGACAATGTCGCGCTGCCGCTCTTGGTGCAGGGGCTCCCGGCCTTCGAGACGCGCCGGAAAGTGATGGAGGCGCTGAAGGCCGTCGGCGTCGATCACCGCAAGGAGAGCCGGCCAGCCATGCTGTCGGCCGGCGAGCAGCAGCGCGTCTGCATCGCCCGTTCGATCGTCAACAGTCCGATCATCCTGCTGGCGGACGAGCCGACGGGCAACATGGATGCGGAGCTGGCCCGTGAGATTGTGGAATTGTTCAAGACGATCAACGCGCGGGGGACGACGGTGCTGGTCGCCACGCACAACCGGCAGGTCATCGAGCAGGTCGGCCGCCGTGTGGTCACGCTGGACCAGGGGAAAGTCGTGTCGGACGAGGGGAAGGGGCTATGAAACGGCTCATCCATTTTGTCCGGGAGGCGGTGGCAAACATCCGGTTGAACCGGACGACTACGCTCATTGCCGTCGCCACGACGGCCTTCACGCTGGCCTGTTTCGGCGTGTTTCTCCTGCTCTATCTGAACCTGCGGTCGATGGCGACGTCGCTTCAGAGCGACCTGAAGGTCGTGGTATACGTCAAGGACGGCACGCCGCCGCCGGGCGTGTCCGACCTGCAGGCCCTGCTCAAGGCCGATCCGGGCGTGCAGGCGCTGGCCTACGTCTCCAAGGAACAGGCGCTGGCGGACTTCCGCGCGCAGTTCCCCGAAGAATCGCATCTGCTGCAGGGATTGGGAGACAATCCGTTGCCGGCATCGTTCATCATCACGCTGGCTCCGGCGTATCGCTCGCCCGACGCCGTGCGGCGCTGGGCCGACCGGCTGAAATCGGCGCCCGGCGTCGAACAGGTCCAGTACAGCCGCGACTGGATCGACAACCTGAACACGATTGTCGGGTATCTCGAACTGGCGGCGGTGGGCATCGGTACGGTGCTGTCGGCGGCGTCGGTCACGATCATCGCCAGCACCATCCGGTTGACGCTCTTTGCCCGGCGGGATGAAATCGAGATCATGCGGCTCATCGGGGCGACGGGGAGCTTTATCAAGATTCCGTATTTGATCGAAGGCGCGATGCTGGGTGTCATGGGGGGCGCCGTGTCTCTGGCCATGCTGAGGGGTGGCTTCGAGTTGTTCAACGCCCGCCTTGGCATGCCTGGACGGTTTCTGGGCATCGATTCCGGCTTTCACTTTTTTTCCGGCCAGGTGGCGGCCATGATCCTGGTCGCGGGCCTGCTACTGGGGTTCGTCGGCAGCGTCGTGTCCGTGCTCGATCTGGGGAGGGCCAAATCGTGACGGCGGGCGCGGTGCTGCGCGCGACGATGGCGGGAGCGGTCGCTGGGCTGCTGATGGGACCGCCTGCCGTGGCGGCGAAAGAAAAACACGACCCGCTGACGCAGAAAATCGAGCGCCAGCGTCAGGCCCTGGAAAAGATCCAGGAAGAGATCAAGGAGAAAAAGAAGTCGTCCGAGCAGGCGGAGAAAAAGCTGGAGTCGGTGCTCGAGTCCATTCAGGAGCTGGACGCCAGGCTGATGCAAAGCCGCCTGGAGCGGCAGGAGATCGGCCGCAAGCTCAAGCAGAAGGATTCCGAGCTGGCGGAGATCAACGCGAACCTGGCGTCAGTGCGGGGGCGTGTCGGCGAGCGGAAACGCTCGATTCTCGCCCGGCTGCGCGTTCAATACATGGAAGGCCGGATGGGGGCGTTGAAAGTGTTGCTGGCGTCGGACAGTTATGCCGATCTGCACCGGCGCTATCAGTACCTTGCGGCGGTTTCCCGGCGCGAGTACGTTCTGCTGCAGGACTACCAGAACGATGTGGGCCGCCTGGAGCAGGTCGAGCGGCAGCGCGCCACGGCGCGCGACGCCATGCTGTCGCTGAAGGAAGAGACCGAGCATAAGTTGAGCGAGGTGCAGGAGGGGAAGCGCCGGAAGAATCTCTTCCTGGCCAAGATCACGGACGAGAAGGAGTCCTACGACCGCATGGTGGCCGAATTGGAACGATCCGCCGGCCGCGTGGACTCGCTGCTCAAGGACCTGCTCGAACAGCGGACCAAGATGGCCACCGCCCAGATCAAGCAGCGCGGCGGCAAGTCGCACTCGCTGATCGGCCAGTTCCTTTGGCCGGCGGACGGGGACATCGTGGGGCATTTCGGGCGCCATAAGCATCCACAGTTCAATACGTACGTCCACCGCAAGGGCATCGACATCCGGGCGCCCGAGGGCAGCGGCATCCGGGCCGTGATGGCCGGCACGGTGGCGTATGCCACCTGGCTGAAGGGGTACGGTCTCGTCGCCATTCTGGATCATGCCAACGGATTTTTTTCCCTGTATGCGCATGCGTCCGCCCTGGTCGTCAAAGTCGGCGAGCAGGTGCATGCCGGGCAGACCATCGGGACGACCGGCGATACGGGCATGACGAGCGATAACACGCTCTATTTCGAGTTGCGGGAAGGCGCCGAGCCGGTGGATCCGCTGATCTGGCTGGCCAAACGCAAGTGAACATCGACGGAAAGGAACCAGCCGCCATGGAACAGGGACAGCATCGCCGAACCTGGTATTTGATCGCAGTCATGACGCTGTGCCTCGGCGTTCTCATCGGGAAGGGATGGGAGCGGACGGGGCATGCGATCGAGACCTACGAAGAGCTCAAAACCTTTGCCGAAGTGCTCAGCCAGATACAGAAGCACTATGTGGACGAGGTGAAGGTCAAGAGCCTCGTGCAGGGCGCCATGCGCGGCATGCTGGCCACGCTGGATCCGCACTCCGCCTATATGACGCCGGAGATGTACAAGGAGATTCAAGTCGAGACCAAGGGCGAATTCGGAGGGGTGGGCATTCAGATCGGGGTCAAGGACAACCGGCTGACGGTGATCGCTCCGATCGAGGGCACGCCGGCGCACAAGGCCGGGATCAAGGCCGGGGATTTCATCATCAAGGTGGACGACGAGCCGACCAAGGATCTGACGCTGCTGGATGCCGTCCAGCGCATGCGGGGCCAGAAGGGCACGAAAGTCACGCTCACGATCCAGCGGGAGGGCACGCTGGACCCGCTCGTGTTCACCCTGGTCCGGGACACGATCAAGATCGAAAGCATCCGGTTCAAAACGATCGAGAACACCGTCGGCTACGTCCGCCTGACGCAGTTCCAGGAATCCTCGGCCAAGGACCTGGGCAAGGCGATGAAGCAGTTCCATGAGCAGAAACTGCAGGCGCTGGTGCTGGATCTCCGGAACAATCCCGGCGGCCTGCTGACGTCCGCGGTGGAGGTCTCGGAGCAGTTCATCGGCGGCGCAAAGCTCATCGTCTATATCAAGGGGCGGGATGGGCGCAAAGACGAATATTTCTCCAAAACGAAAGAAACGTTGGCCGACTATCCGATGATCGTGCTGGTCAATGAAGGATCGGCCAGCGCGTCGGAAATCGTCGCGGGGGCATTACAAGACTGGGGACGGGCGGTGGTATTGGGCGCCACGACGTTCGGCAAGGGCTCCGTGCAGACGATCCTGCCGTTGTCGGACGGTTCGGGTCTCCGGCTGACGACAGCCAAGTATTACACTCCGAAGGGGCGGTCCATCCAATCGACGGGCATCACGCCGGACATCACCGTCAAGGCGCAGCTCCAGGTTGCGGCCAAGCCCGGCGAGAAGGACGGCAAGGAAGGCGACGCAAAAGCGCAGAAGCCACAGGGTTCCAAGGAAGCGCCACCCGCCGCGAAGCCCGGTCCGGACACCACGCCGAAGAGCAACGGCGCGCCGGCTGATTTTGGCGACATGCCGATCGAGGAGGATGTGCAGCTCCAGAAGGCGGTCGAGCTGCTCAAGACATGGAAAATCTTCAAGGAGCTGAAGCCGACGACCGCGGCTGTGCCGGCGCAGTCGTAAGCGGAACGGCTCGCGAACGGAGGGAGCGAGCTGGCAACCCAGTCTCCCTTCGTGCTCGCAGAAGGCGCACACGCAGACGGTGCTCCTTCGATGCGCGCAGTTGAAGGGAGACCGGGCTGCCGCTCGAAAGAAAAGGAATCCCCCCCCACAAAATAAAAAAACGAACCGCGACGGGCCGCTTGAAAGCCCGTCGCCTTTAATGCTTCGCCATGTTCAGTGAGTTACGCCAGTTGTGATTGTCCCACGAACCTTGTCCGCCTGCTCGAACTTACAAGGGGGTCGGGAGGTCCGCCAGATAAGACTCCCGACCCCTCATTTTTTCCAATATTTCAGAGCGGGCATCAGGGGTGGAGGGCTATCATTAGTGAAGTTGCCCGTTGAGCTTGGCGAAGCGTTGAACGGGGACTGGCCTGCAAGCGACCAGTCCCCGTTCCACTTATTTATAATTAGGTGATGGCTATGTTTTTTAGGGTGGCCTGGTTGTTCCCTAACTGCGCGCGTCCAACGAGCACCTTCCGAGTGTGCGCGTTGCGCGAGCAAGGGGAATGACCAGGCCACCCGTTTCCCCTTCGTCAGCCGCCATCGTGTTGTCGCATGGCCGTGATCGCCGTCAGCAGGGCGTCCTCCTTCGCGGCAAATCCCGGCAGCGTGCGCAGCATGTGGGAGCGCACGAGTGTCTCCAAGTCATCCAGCGTGCGGATGCCCAGCCGCCCGTACAGATGCTGGACCAGGCTTTCCGACAATCCCGGCAGGCTGGTCCATGCGGCGATGTCCGGTGGCAGCGGAACGCCGGACGTCTTCGTGATTTGAACCGTTCCAGTTTCCAGGAATTCTTCTATTTTGGCCGAAAGTTCCCGTCCGATGCCGGGGATGGACTGCAGTGCTCCCCGCCCGGCGATCTCGGTAATGTCCTCGTGCAGGCTCAGGATGGAAGCCGCCGCACGGCGATAGGCGCGAATCCGGTGCGGGTTCGCATCCTGATCTGTCAGCGAGTCCGCAGTGGACTGGAAGAGTTCGGCCAGTTGCCGGTTCCGCTCATACATACTTTATATAATATAGTAAGAAACGGGGTCGGGACGGAAGTTCCAGCCTGATCGAATCGGCGGGATGCCTCGGTTGACAAGGCGTTTCGGTGTCTCGTACGATGTTTCCCACGCGGTTTGGACACGATGCACGTGCAAGTGAACGGAGAACAGCGGACGGTGGCGGCCGGATCGACGGTGGCCGGTCTGCTCAAAGAATTGGACATCCGTCCGGACCGTGTGGCGGTGGAGTTGAATTTAAGCATCCTCGATCGGAGCGAGTTCGACGGACGGAATCTTCAAGAGGGCGACCGGATCGAAATCATCAGTTTCATCGGCGGCGGGCAGGGGGCATGATGGCAGACGATCGGCTGACAATCGCCGGGCGGGAATTCAAATCCCGTTTGTGGGTGGGCACGGGCAAGTACAAGGACTTCGCCGAGACGAAGAAGGCCATCGAAGCCTCCGGCGCGGATGTGGTGACCGTCGCGGTTCGCCGCGTCAACATCACCGACCGGTCGAAGGAAAACCTGCTCGACTACATCGACCCCAAGAAGTACACGATCCTGCCCAATACGGCCGGCTGCTACACGGTGGAGGATGCGGTCCGGTATGCGCGGCTGGCGCGAGCGGCCGGTGTCTCCGATCTCGTCAAACTGGAGGTGATCGGCGATGAGCAAACATTGTTCCCCGACACCGCCGGTCTGATCGAGGCCGCAAAAATTCTGATCAAGGAAGGGTTCATCGTGCTGCCCTATACCAACGATGATCCCATTGTCGCCAGGAAACTGGTGGACATCGGCTGCCCCGCCGTCATGCCGCTGGCCGCCCCGATCGGATCCGGCCTCGGCATCCGCAATCCGTACAATCTCAAGATCATTCTCGAGACGGTGAAGGTGCCGATCATCGTGGATGCCGGCGTCGGGACCGCGTCCGACGCGGCACTGGCAATGGAGTACGGTGCCGACGCGGTGCTGATGAACACCGCCATTGCCGGGGCCAAGGATCCGATCATGATGGCCGAGGCCATGAAGTATGCCGTGGACGCCGGCCGCCTGGCCTATCGGGCGGGGCGCATTCCGCGAAAGCTCTACGCCACCGCGAGCAGTCCCATCGAGGGAATGCTCTAGAGCACGGTGACGGGTGATGGGTGACGAGTGATGAGTTGTTTGCAGATCACACGTTACTGATCACTCATCACTTCTTCCATGCCCCGCGTTGATTTTCCTCTCTACCTCGTCACCGATCGCCATCAGACAAGCGGACGTCCGCTCGTCCCGCTTCTCGAGCAGGCCGCAGCCGGAGGTCTCCGCGCCGTGCAGGTGCGGGAGCGCGATCTGGCCACGCCCGACCTGTGCGCGCTCTCGCAAGAGGTGTGCGCGCCGATGCGTGCGCGCGGAGTCCGGGTCATGATCAACGACCGGGTGGATCTCGTGTTGGCTTGCGATGCCGATGGCGTGCATCTGCGCGCGGACAGCCTGCCCGTCCCGGTTGCCCGCAGGCTGCTGGGTACCGGGCGCCTGATCGGCATCTCCGCGCATTCGGCGGACGACGTGGCCCGCGCGGAATCGGACGGAGCGGATTTTGCCGTGCTGGGGCCGGTCTATGAGACGCCCTCCAAGCGGGCGTTCGGGCCGCCGCTCGGGTTGCGCGTGCTCGAAGACGCGTGCCGGCGCTGCCGACTCCCGGTTTTCGCGATCGGCGGCATGACGGTCGCGCGCGTGGCCGAGGTGCGCGGAGCGGGCGCCTATGGCGTGGCGGTGGTATCCGCGATCCTGTCCGCCGCGTCGGTCGAATCCGCCGCGCGGCAGTTTCTTGCCGCGCTGCAACGCGCATGATGCGGAACTGGCGTTTGGGTTGACCGTCCTTCAGGTCGGTGTTAGTATTTTGCAGGCTCGACTCCAGGGATCATGCAGGGTTCGCGCATCGGGGGAGTGGCACGATGGCCGAGTCGAAGGGGAGTCCGGGCCGGTTCGGTTCCCTCCGCGATTCCGTCAAGAAAATCACCGGGCGTCTGGCAGACAAGGATGCTGGCATGATGAAACGAAGCGACGACGCCAACCGGGAAGTCGAAAAGTTGCGCCTCCAGATCCAGACGATGGAGGAGGAGTTGCGGCAGCTCCAGCACTCCCGGTCGCAACTGGATCAGGCGTCCAGGCAGAACGAGAAGCTGGCGGCCACGCTGCAGGAAGCAAAAGCGCAGATTCAGGCCCTCCGCACGGAGGTCGACAAACTCACCGCGCCGCCTTCCACCTATGCCATTTTCTCCCGTCTGGAAGACGACAAGACCGCGACCGTGTATGTGGCCGGCCGGAAGATGAAGGTCAACGTCCATCCCTCGATCAAGGCCAAGGATCTCCGGAAGGGACAGGAGGTCATCCTCAACGAAGCGTTCAACGTCATTGAGACCCGCGGGTTCGACGGCCAGGGCGAGGTGGTGCGATTGAAGGATTTGCTGGACGGACGCCGTGCGCTGGTGACCCTCCATTTCGACGAGGAAAAAGTGGCGGATCTCGGCGAGCCGCTGCTCACGGAACGACTCAGTGTCGGCGACCACCTGCTCTACGACGCGCGGTCCGGCTACGTGATCGAGAAGCTGCCGAAGTCCGAGGCGGAGGAACTGGTCCTCGAAGAGGTGCCGGACGTCAACTACGACCACATCGGCGGGCTGGCGGAGGAAATCGAACAGGTGCGCGATGCCGTGGAGCTGCCGTTCCTCCATCCGCAGCTGTTCATCGAGCACAGGCTGAATCCGCCCAAGGGCGTGCTGCTGTACGGGCCGCCCGGCTGCGGGAAAACCATGATCGCCAAGGCCGTCGCCCATTCGATCGCCAGGCGGCTGGCGCATCTGACGGGCAAGGAAGTCCGCAGCTTCTTCCTCCATGTGAAGGGGCCCGAGCTCCTGAATAAATATGTGGGGGAGTCCGAGCGGCAGGTTCGCGAAGTGTTCAAGAAAGCCAAGGAGAAGGCGGCGAGCGGCAATCCGGTAATCGTGTTCTTCGATGAAATGGACGCGCTGTTCCGAACGCGCGGCAGCGGCATCTCCTCCGATATCGAATCCACGATCGTGCCGCAGTTCCTCTCCGAAATCGACGGCATGGAGCGGCTGCGCAACGTCATCGTCATCGGCGCCAGCAACCGGCAGGATCTCATCGATCCGGCGGTCCTGCGGCCCGGCCGGCTGGATGTGAAGATCAAAATCTCGCGTCCCGACCGCAACGCGGCGCGGGAGATCTTCACGAAATACGTCAACGAGGATCTGCCGTTTGCGCAGGACGAGCTGTCCCGCCATGGCGACGACCGCCACGCGCTGGTCGAGTCGCTGGTCGGAGCCACGGTGGACTCCATGTATGCGATGTCGGACGAGAACAAGTTCCTGGAAGTCACCTATGCCAACGGTGAAAAGGAAACGATGTACTTCAAGGATTTCGCCAGCGGCGCGTTGATCGAGGGCATCGCGTCACGGGCCAAGAAGTACGCGATCAAGCGCGCAATCGCGACGAATGAGAAGGGGATCAAGCTGGAAGACCTGTTGAAGGCCATCCGCGAAGAGTTCAAGGAGCACGAGGACCTTCCGAATACCACGAACCCGGACGACTGGGCGAAGATTGCCGGCAAGAAGGGCGAAAAGATCATCCACGTGCGGACGATCACCGCCGGATCGAAGGAATCCCGCCAGATTGAAACCATCAGCACCGGTCATTACTTTTAAACATCAGGAACGCGGTCGGAGCATTGAGCATGGTACGTGTGCTTGGAACAGAAACGGAATTCGGCATCGCCGCCCGAAACGTCGAGTCGTTCGATCCGGTCGCGCATTCCCTGGAATTGATCGGGCACTATCCGTCGCTGCCGGCGCCGCAGGCGCTCTGGGATTACGAGAACGAGAACCCGTTGCTCGACGCCCGCGGGTTTGAAGTCGAAGGCGAGCGCGAGCGGCCGGGCCCCGAATACAACCGCCTGCTGAACAAGCCGCTGGCCAACGGCGGGCGGCTCTATGTGGACGGCGCGCATCCGGAATATTCCACACCGGAGTGCACGAACCCGAGGCAAGTGGTCGCGTTTGAGCGCGCCGGCGAGCGCGTCCTGGCCGCCTGCCTGCGCGCGATGGCGCAGGCCAGCGGCAGCGAGCAGTTGCTTCTCTACAAGAACAACTCCGACGGGAAGGGGAACAGTTACGGCTACCACGAGAATTATCTGCTGTCCCGTTCGGTGCCGTTCGAGCGCCTGACGCAAGTCCTGCTGCCGTTCCTGGTGACGCGGCCGATCTATGCCGGCGCCGGAAAAGTCGGGGCTGAAAATCAGACGAATCCTTCCGAGTATCAGATTTCCCAGCGGGCTGATTTCTTCGAATGCCTGGTCGATCTGAATACGATGGTGAAGCGGCCGATCATCAATACCCGCGATGAGCCGCATGCCGACTTTTCAAAATACCGCCGGCTTCACGTGATCGTGGGGGACGCCAACATGGCAGAAGTGTCCACCTATCTGAAGGTCGGCACGCTCGCGGTGGTGCTGGGGATGATCGAGGCCGGCGCGGAGTTTCCGAAGATCGAGCTCGAGGATCCGGTGCTGGCGCTCAAGGAAGTCTCGCGGGATCTCGACGTGAAGCGGTCCCTGAGACTGGCCGGCGGGCGCCCGACCTCGGCCATCGGAGTCCAGCGGGCCTATCTGAAGGCGGCGATGGATTTCTACGCCTGCCACGAATTGAATCAGATCACCAAGGACATCCTCGTGCGCTGGGAAGAGGTGCTCGACAAGCTCGAGCAGGACCCGATGCTGCTCGTGCGCGAGCTGGACTGGGTGGCCAAGCGCCAGATGATCCGGTCGTACATGGAACGCAAGGGGTGCGGCTGGGACGATCCCCGCGTGGCGATGCTCGATTTGCAGTACCACGACATCCGCCCCGAGAAGGGTCTGTACTACACGCTGGAAGGCGGCAATCTGATCGACCGGCTGCTGCAGGAGGGCGAGATCGAGAGAGCCGAACGGCTGCCGCCGCCGGACACGCGGGCCTATTTCCGCGGGCACTGCCTCAAGAAATTCTCCCGGTCCATCTATGCCGCCAGCTGGACTTCGGTGCTGTTCGACGTGGGGAACACCACCATCAAGAGAATTCCCTTGATGGATCCGTTGCGCGGAACGGAATCGTTGACGAAAGAGCTGCTGGAGGCCTCGGAGACCGCGGAAGCGCTGCTGGCCAAACTGACCGTCTGACGCCGGCCCGGCCTGCGGCAGCGGTTCTGAAGGAGACGACGACACGTGCCGTTCTTTTCCGACGAGTATCACGGATCGAGTTTTTTTGATTACCTCGCCCGGCACCGTCCCGATCTCACGCCGTTCGGGCGGGGAGGGCAGCCGTCCGTGCCCTGCGGACCCGCTCCCGACGAGCATCGCGGCGCCACCGTGCCGCCGGTCGCGCATGGGACGACCGTCCTGGCGATCAAGTACCGGGGCGGCGTCGTGATCGCCGGCGACCGTCGGGCCACGGAAGGATTCCAGATCGCCGACCGCCGCATCGAAAAAGTGTTCAAGATCGACGAACATTCGGCGATGGCGATTGCCGGAGCCGCCGGTCCGTGTATCGAGATGGCCAGGCTGTTCCAGACCGAGCTGGAGCACTACGAAAAGCTCGAAGGCGTGCCGCTCTCGTGCGAAGGCAAGGCGAACAAGCTGGGCCAGATGGTCAAGGCCAATCTGCCGATGGTGTTTCAGGGCCTCGTCGTCCTGCCGATTTACGTGGGGTACGACCGCAAGCGGGACGAAGGGCGGATTTTCAAATACGACATTACCGGCGGCCGTTATGAGGAGTCGGATTACTACGCCATCGGATCAGGCGGAAAGGACGCCCGCAATGCCATGCGCGATCGTTTTCGAAAGGATTTGCCCGAGGAGGATGCGCTGAACATTGCGCTGCGCGCCCTCTACACGGCGGCGGACGAGGATGTCGGCACCGGCGGCCCTGATTTCGTGCGGGGCATCTATCCGACCGCCAAGATGGTCGTGGCCGCCGGGATTCTGGATGTCGAGGAATCCCGTGTGCAGTCCCTGTATGCCGCGCTGCTCGACACGAAAAAGAAAGAGGGCTGACCATGGCGATGCCGTATTACGTTTCGCCCGAACAGATGATGCAGGACAAGGCGGAATATGCCAAGAAAGGCATCGCCAAGGGCCGGTCCATCATCGTCATGGAGTATCAGGACGGCGTGGTGCTGGTCGCGGACAATCCCAGCGCCTCCCTCTACAAGATTTCCGAAGTCTACGACAACATCGCGCTCTCGGGGGCCGGCAAGTACAGCGAGTATGAGAACCTGCGCAAAGCCGGCATCCGCCATGCCGATCTGAAGGGGTACATGTACAGCCGCGAGGATGTCACGGCCCGATCGCTTGCGAACGCCTACTCGCAGAGTCTCGGCACCGTCTTCAGCCAGGAACTCAAGCCGATGGAAGTGGAAATCCTGGTCGTGCAGGTCGGAGGCAACGGGCATTCCAACGAGATTTACCGGATTTCCTTCGACGGCAGCATCTTCGACGAACGCGGGTACGCCGTGATCGGGGGGCGGGCCGAAGCGGTCCAGATCGTCCTGAAGGAGCAGTACAAAGAGGGCGCGTCGCTGAAAGATGCCCTGTCGCTCTGCATCCAGGCGCTGGAGCAGGTGACCAATCAGAAGCTTCCGCTCGAAGGGCTCGAAGTCGCCGTGCTCGCCCGCGATCGTGCCGGGCGAAAGTTTCGTCGCGTGCCCGCGTCCGAAGTCCGCCAGATCCTCGCCTGAGCCGCCCCTCGGTTCCGCCCGCAGTGTTGAAGAAGATCCCGACCGGGTGTATGCTGATTTCAGTTCCTCATTCGCACCGGTGGCGGACCTATGAAACCGAGAATCTTCGGCCTTGAAAACGAATACGGGCTGATTTTCTCCCCGAACGGGCGCATCTACCTTCCGATGGAGAAGGTGCTGGGCTACATCTTCGAGGGCCTGATTCCCAACAGCTGGCCCTCCAACGCGTTTCTCGTCAACGGCGCGCGATTCTATCAGGACACCGGCTGCCATCCCGAATATTCCACGCCCGAATGCGACAACATCATGGACCTCGTGATCCACGACAAGGCGGGTGAACGGCTGCTGGAGGCCTGCCTGCCGGCGGCGGAGGAGCGGCTACGGGAGGAGGGGCTGTCCGGAGAGATCTATATCTTCAAGAACAACACGGACTCGCTGGGCAATACCTACGGCTGCCACGAGAATTACCTGATGCGCCGGGACGTGGATTTCTGGAAGGTGACGGAGCAGCTGATCCCTTTTTTCGTGACCCGCCAGGTGTTCGCCGGAGCGGGCAAGGTGCTCAAGGTGTCCGGCAAGCCCCAGTATTTCATTTCGCAGCGGGCGCAGCACATTCATGAAAAAACGTCGTCGTCCACGACGTCCTCCCGCAGCATCATCAATACGCGCGACGAACCGCACGCGGATGCGGAGCGGTACCGGCGGCTGCACATCATCGTCGGGGACTCCAACATGTCCGAGTATGCCACCTATCTCAAGGTCGGCACGGCCTCGCTTGTGCTGTCGATGGTCGAGGACGGGTTCACCGTTGCCGGCATGGAGCTGGAGGATCCGGTGAAGGCGATCCGGGAAATCTCCCGCGATCCGACGTTGAAGAAAAAGGTCAAGCTGGACGACGGCCGGCAGATGACCGCGATCGAGATTCAACGGACCTATTGGGAGCGGGCGCAAGCGTATCTGGACACGCAGCCGCACGATCCGGTTCTGGAAGATGTGCACGACAAATGGGGGCGGATCATCGATCAGTTGGATGACGACCCGTCCCAGTTGACCCGCGAGGTGGACTGGGTGAGCAAGCGCCTGCTGCTGCAGTCCTATGTGGACAAAAAAGGATGCAGCTGGGACGATCCCAAAGTGTTTCTCATGGATCTCCAGTATCATGACGTCAAGCGGACCCGCGGTCTCTACTATCTGATGGAATCGCGCGGATTGGTGGAGCGGGCGGTGGAGGAGGAGGCCATCCAGGCGGCGATGTCCGTTCCCCCGCAGACGACGCGCGCCAAGGTGCGCGGGGATTTCATCCGGTTTGCCAGGGCCAAGAATCGGTCGTACACGGTGGATTGGACCTATCTCAAGCTCAATGGCTACTGGGAGGAGACGATCCTCTGCATGGATCCGTTCAGCGCGGTGAACAGACGTGTCGAAGAATTGGTTTCACAGGTAGCGGGACCACGGTTCTACCGATGAGCGGCCGGGATCGTCTGGACGGCGTTTGGGGACGCGCCGGGCAAACATCATCATGAAGAAAGCGATCCTCTGCATGGATTCCTTTCGTACAGTGAACCGGCGTGTCGAAGAATTGGTTTCGCAGGTCGCCGGGCCGAGGTTTTACCGATGAACAGCGCGCGGCATTTCCAGACACTCATGGGGGACGGCTGCCTGCATGTCCGGGCGATCATGGCGGTGATTCTGCTGGCCAGCGTGTTTCCCGTCGACCTGTTCCCGAATGCGCCGCACGAGATTCAGGGGGCCGACGGGCAGTACAGCGGGAAGCAGGGCCAGGTGCTGCTGGTTCAGGTGCGGGCCGGCAGCCGGGCCGCCGATGTGACGGGCCGGTTCCTCGGCCGCACGATTCCATTCTTTACGGCTCCGGATGGACGTTCCGACATGGTCGTCGGGCTGCTCGGCATCGACATGCAGGACAAGCCGGGCATGCACGAGCTCATGGTGGAAGTCCACAAGCGCGATGCCACGCGGCGGCTGAGCTACAACGTGCTGGTGCTGAAGGAAACATATCCCATCCAGCATCTGACGCTGCCGAGCGAGAAGGTCGATTTGGACGAAGAAAATCTCGTCCGCGTGAAGACGGAACAGGAGCGGGTCAAGACCGTGCTCCAGGGCGTGTCGCGTGAACGGTACTGGGACGGCCCGTTTGTCGAACCGGTGCAGGGCGAAGTCGCGGGGGCGTTCGGGCGCACGCGGGTGATCAACGGCCAGGCACGCAGTCCCCACAATGGAGAGGATATCTCCGCGCCGCTTGGCACCCCCGTGGTGGCGATGAACGACGGGATTGCGCGGCTCACCGTGGATCACTTTTTTTCAGGCAAGGGCGTCTTCGTGGATCATGGGCTGGGCCTCTATTCCATGTACTTCCATCTCTCGGAAGTGCTGGTGCAGGATGGCGAGGCGGTCAAGCAGGGGCAGGCGATCGGCAGGGTGGGGGCCACCGGACGTGCGACCGGGCCACATTTGCATCTCGGCGTTCGTCTCAACGGCGCCCGCGTGAACCCGTACTCGCTGGTGAACCTGCCGCTCAATGACGTTCAGCAGGTCGCTCGCTAGGATAATGAATGGAAAACTACCCAATTAATTATAGAGGAGTGAGATGATGACAGATGTGAGGTGGTGGGGGTCTGTTCCGGGTGCACGAGTCTGCCGGGGACTGTTGATCGGCGGAGCGGCCCTGCTGGCCGCCGGGTGCGGTGGGGGCACGATTCCGAACCAGTATCTTAAACAGACTGAACCGGGGGTCACCCTCACGAAATTATCGAAGGATCCCATGGCGTATCGTGGAAAGGTCGTCGCTCTTGGCGGCGTGATCGTGGATGAGAAACAGGGTGACAACCGTGTGTGGCTGCACGTCAAGAACCGGCCGTTGGATGAAGATTATGTCCCGCATATTCCGGTCACGAATGAAGGGCCGGAGGCCGGTTACTTCTGGGTGATGGTCTTGCGGAAGGACCTGCCCAAGGACTACCAGCAGTGGTCGCGAATCACGGTGGTCGGCCGTCTGACGGGAGGGAAAATAGCCTTTGACTTGAACGCGAGCGATGAAAGAATTCAGAACATCATTTTGTCCGCTCTCTACCTGCGAGGATGGGACAAGCGAATGGGCGGGTACGGCGTTCTAGATAAGGGCAACAGCGACACGCCGAGGCCACCGGTTGCACCCAAGTCGCTGCAGAAAAACTCGGGGTTCTAGGGGACGCGGGTCGCCCCGGTTCCTAGACGTTCGTCTTGATGCTGTGGCCGTCCGAGGCGATCACCTTTTCGGCGACGCGGGCCAGTTCGGCATCGGCCCGGTGGTCCTTGGCAAAAATTCTGAACTGCACGATTCTCGCCGGCAAATAATCGAAAAATTCCTTCAGCGCCTCCTTTGAGACCGTCTGGGTCCCTGGATCGTACACGTAGATCTGGAACTCGCCCATATTGAGCAGATTGATCGGGCGGGGGTCCTGATTGGCCATGTCCACGCGGAACGGCAGTTTCTGCAGGCGGGGCGGCAGGGCCTTCCGGATGCGGCCTTCGATCGTCTGCCGGTCCATGAACGTGCGGCCCCGCTCGTCTCCCCGCGTCGGCAGGAACGCGCTGTACGCCATCTTCCACTTCACGTCCCGCCCGAGGATGCGGGCCCATTCCTTCCCCAGTCTTTGCTTGTTCTTGTTCCTGTCCTTGGGCCATTGCCGGACGGCTTCCATCAGCGACCAGTCGGTCAGATGCAGGTAGTCGTCCATGTGGTCCAGGGGATTGTGGGGAAACAGAAACGCCATCGTGTCGCCGAAAATTTCCCGCAGGTGGATGTCGATCGCCCGGGTCGTCCGGTGGTAGTAGACGTTGGAGTAGAGGTAGAGCCGGGTGTTCAAAAACATCTGCAGCGCGGGGAGGCCGGTCCGGTGGATGGTGAGCCCTTTCGGGGTCATGAGCGTGTAGTGGATGAGGCGCGTGAGGTCCACCGGCCCGACGGCCACGCCGCACATGTAGGCGTCCCGCAGGACATAGTCCAGATTGTCGGCGGTATAGATGCCGCCGATCACCGGCTGGAGAAACGCCAGCCATTTGGGATAGCGCCCGCTGTCCTTCTCGGGATCCTTGAGGATCAGAAACGCGATGTGGTCGGGATTCAGCTGCTCGCCGGGATTGAACGGGCCGTTCGGGCTCCGGCGGATTTTCCGGATGATCCGGCCGAGGTGCTCGCGGATGATGACCTGCCCGATGCGTTCGTGAGTCAACCCGAACTGTTCGAGGAAGTTTTCGTCGAAAAAATGGCAGAACGGGCCGTGCCCGATGTCGTGGAGGAGCGCGGTGACGCGCAGGAGTTCTTCGACGTAGGGCTGGGAGGGGAGGTCCGGGACCACCTTGGCGAGCGAGGGGTAGAGATGGCGCGCGAAGCGGCCGGCCACGTGCATCACGCCCAGCGAGTGCTGGAAGCGGCTGTGCTCGGCCGAGGGATACACCCAGCGCGCGCTCTGCAGCTGGGAGATGTAGCGGAGCCGCTGGACCCAGGGCGAGTCGATGAGGTCCTTTTCCGTGCGTTCCGACGGGTCGTGCTCGGAGTAGGGCACCGTGAAGGTGATGTACTCGTGAATCGGGTCGGCGATGAGGGCTGAGCCGTCGTAGGGTTTGCTGAGTTGTGTGGTGGTGGTGTCCATCGAGCGGCGGGTTCCTTTAATCATTCTAGTCCAGGCCGCTCTCGCGTGGCAATTGCTCCGCTTCCCTCTGCGCTCGCTGCCTGCGATGGGTGGTGATCGCCAGGTAGGCGAGCGGGTAGCTGACCGCGGCGCCGATCGCGCTCAGAAGAAATCCGCCCAGGAAAAACGGCGCGGCATAGGGTGTGATCTGCTCGTAAAAGACCGTCATGCTGACATCCTTCCAGTCGGCAGAGGGGACCTCGGGCAGGCCGGTCAGCTGGACGCCGGTCCAGAGCGTCGCGCCCAGGACGGGCACGAGCGTCCACGGGTTAGTGATCAGGGAGCCGGCCAGCAGGGCCACGGCGTTCAGGCGAAAGGCCCAGGCGCAAAACAGGACGCTGAGCGTATGCAGCCCGTAGGTCGGTGAAAAGGCGATGAAGACTCCGACTGCGAAAGCCAGCGCGGTCCGGTGCGGCGATTCCTTGAGATGCAGGAGGCGGGCAAGGTGGGAGCGGATCTGGGAGAGCGTCACCATGGGGATCGCTCTGACGCCACGTCACGGAAATGCACGTAGCTGGTGACCGGCAGCCGGCGCACGCGACCGCTCGTCTCGCGCACCCGGACGCCGAACGACGGTGGACGAATCATTCCGATGCATGTCAATTGTCGCCCCTGGTGCCGCGCCACACGGTGCAGCGCGCGTTGTTTCGTCTGGGGGACGGTGAACAGGAGTTCGTAGTCTTCGCCTCCCTGCAGCGCGAGGGCGAGGGGATCGGTGTCGGACGACCGGGCATAGGCCCGAAGCGCCGGGGAAAGCGGCAGGGAGGCGGCATCGATTTCAGCGCCGACACGGCTTTGTTCGCAGAGATGATGCAGGTCCCCCGAGAGGCCGTCGGACAGGTCGATCGCGGCGCTGGCCAACCGATGCGCGCTCAACGCCTGACCGAGGCGGGCCTGGGCGGCCGGCCGGTGATGCCGGATGATGAGAAACTGTCGTTCCGAGGATGTCAACGACCGTGCCGCGCGCCGCCGACGACTGCCGGAGAGCAGCGCCAGGCCGGCCAGCGCATCCCCGAGCGTGCCGGTCACATAGAGCAGGTCACCGGCGCGCGCGCCGGTGCGCATCAGCGCGGTGCCGGCGGGAATGCTGCCCGTCACCGTCAGGCTGAGGAACAGGCCGCGCCGTGATGCGGATGTGTCGCCGCCGATCAGCGTCACCCCATGCGGCCGGCAGGCGCCCATCATTCCCCTGTAGAGGCGCAGGACGTGCTGCGCGGTATAGGAGACGGGAAGCGCGATCGACACGAGGGCGTACTCAGGCCTGGCGCCCATGGCCGCGATGTCGCTGATGTTCGCGACCGCCGCCTTGTATCCGATATCTTCAAGCGATGCGGTCCGAAGGTCGAAGTGCACGCCTTCGGCCAGCAGGTCCGTGGTCAGCACCAACTGGCGGCCCCTGGCAGGCGTGATGACCGCGGCATCATCGCCGATCCCGCGGACAACGCCGGGGCCGGTCCGGCCGAAGGTGCGTCGCAGCTGTTCGATCAGGCGGAACTCGTGCAGCCTTGTCTGGCGCGCCATCAGTGCGTCAGGCGCGGGCGGATGGAGACGGACGGGGAAATCGAACGGGGACGGGGACGGTTGACCCTTCCCGCCGGCGCAACCGCGGGAGGCTGTGCACGCCGTTTTCGTCCATGGCCGTTGATGACGGATCGGACCGGCGACTTGGCCGGCGAAGATTTTCGAAGGCCGACTTTCAACACGTCGTCCATGGTTTCGACGAATGCCAGGTGGAGCCCCTTCAGCAAATGCTTGGGGATTTCCTCCAGGTCCTTCTTGTTCCGTTTGGGCAGGATGACGGTCGTCAGCTTGGCCCGCTTGGCCGCCAGGATCTTTTCCTTCAACCCGCCGATCGGCAGCACGCGCCCGCGCAAGGTGATCTCGCCCGTCATGGCCACGTCGTGGCGGACCGGCTTGTTGGACAGGATCGAGGCCAGCGCCGTCGCCATGGTGATGCCGGCCGACGGGCCGTCCTTGGGGATTGCGCCGGCCGGTACGTGAATGTGGATGTCGTGCTTGGCAAAGGTGTCGGGGCTGATTCCCAGCTGCTTGTCCCTCGAGCGCACGTAGCTGAGGGCCGCCTGGGCCGATTCCTTCATCACGTCGCCGAGATGGCCGGTCAGGGTCAACTGTCCCTTGCCTTTGACGACGGTCGCTTCGATGTGGAGGACATCGCCACCGGTTTCAGTCCAGGCCAGGCCGGTGGCGACGCCGACTTCATCGTGCTCCTGCTCGGCCTCCGGCGTGAACTTCGGCACGCCCAGGAACTTGTGCAGGTTGGCCGGCGTGAGGGTCTGGCAATGCGCCTTGCCTTCCGCCACTTTCTTGGCCACCTTGCGCATGGCATTGGCGATCTCGCGCTCGAGGTTCCGGACGCCGGCCTCACGCGTGTACTGGGAAATCATCAGGCGCAGGGCCGGTTCGGTCAGCCGGATGTGGCTGTCCGTGATGCCGTGCTCCTTGAGTTGCCGCGGGATCAGGTACCGCTGCGCGATGCCGAGTTTTTCCTCCTCGGTATAGCCGGGGATATCGATCATTTCCATCCGGTCCCGCAGGGCGGAAATAATCGGATCCCTGAGGTTGGCGGTCGTGACGAACATGACTTCCGACAAGTCAAAGGGTACTCCGAGATAATGATCGCTGAAGGCGTGATTTTGTTCCGGGTCCAGCACCTCCAGCAGGGCGGCCGAGGGGTCGCCCCGGAAATCCGCGCCGACCTTGTCGATCTCGTCCATCATGAAGACGGGATTGCTCGTGCCGGCCTGCTTGATGCCCTGGATGATGCGTCCGGGCAGGGCGCCCACGTAGGTCCGGCGGTGGCCGCGGATTTCGGCCTCGTCGCGGATCCCGCCGAGGCTGACCCGGACGAACTCCCGTCCCAGCGCGCGCGCGATGGATTTGCCCAGCGACGTTTTGCCGACGCCCGGCGGACCGACGAAACAGAGGATGGGCCCCTTCATCTTTTCTTTTAACTTGCGGACCGCAAGGTACTCGAGAATGCGTTCCTTGACCTTCTCCAGGTCGTAGTGGTCTTCGTCCAGCACCTTGGCCGCGGCCTTGATGTCCAGGTTGTCCTTGGAGCGTTTGCTCCACGGCAGGTCCACCACCCATTCGAGATAGGTCCGGACGGTGGCGGATTCGGCCGTGTCGGGGTGCATTTTTTCGAGGCGCTTGAGCTGTTTTTCGCACTCCTTCAGGACTTTCTCGGGCATCTTCGCGTCCTTGATGCGCGTGCGGAACTCCGCCGCCTCTTCGGCCCGTTCATCCAGTTCGCCCAGTTCCTTCTGGATGGCCTTGAGCTGTTCGCGCAGGAAGTATTCGCGCTGGGTCTTGTCCATCTCGCCCTTGGCCTGCTGCTGGATCTTCTGCTGCATCGCGAGGACGTCGATTTCCTTGCCCAGAATCTCGCTGACCCGCTTCAGTCGGACGAGCGGGTGTTCAATTTCCAGGACGCTTTGCGTGATGTCCACCTTGAGGCCCAGGTTGGAGACGATCATGTCGGCCAGCCGGCCTGGGTCGTCCAGGTTTTCGATGACGACCATGACGTCCGGCATCAGCACCTTGCCCAGGCTGACGATCCGTTCGAGTTGCTCCTTGACCGTCCGCATGACCGCTTCGGATTCGAGCGCCGAAGGCGCCGCCTTGGCGTCCGTGATCTTGGCGATGCGGACGGAATAGTACGGATCGGTCTGGATGTATTCCACCGCCTTGGCCTTAGCGAGTCCCTGGACGAGGATCTTGATGCGCTCGTCGGGCAGCTTGAGCATGCGCATGATGATGCCGACCGTGCCGACAGAATGGATATCCTCCGGAGCGGGATTCTCCACGTCGAGCGCCTTTTGGGTCGCCAGGAAGAGCATGCGGTTGCCGGCCAGGGCCGCCTCGATCGCCTTGATGGACATTTCCCGGCCGACGAACAGGGGCAGGACCATGTAGGGAAACACGACGATGTCCCGCACCGGCAGCAGGGGCATCTGGTCGGGAATGTCCGCCTGCGGCGTCGGGGTTTCGCGTTCGTTGGGCTCGGCTGGCATCGGTTTGACCTCGTGACTACGGGTGGCGGACGGCGTGCCGCGCCGGCGGGTTTATCGCCGGCTCACTTGTTTGAGATACGCGGAAAACGGCCGTCCCAGCGTCGGGTTTTTGAGCGCAAATTCGACGGTGGCCTGCAGAAATCCGAGTTTGTCGCCGGCGTCGTACCGCTGTCCGACGATTTCCTTGGCATAGGAGGGGGCGTTCCGTGCGAGCTGCCGGAGCGCATCCGTGAGCTGGATCTCGCGGTTTTTCCCCGGGCTGGTCCGTTCGAGAATCGGAAAAATCTCCGGCGAAAGCACGTACCGTCCGATGACGGCGTAGCGGGACGGAGCCTGGGACGGAGCCGGCTTTTCGACGAGATCCACGATGCGATGCAGGCCGTCGGCGATGCGTTGGGCCTCGATGATGCCGTAGTGACTCACGTCCTTGCGGCGGACTTTCTGCACCCCCAGCACGGCGCCGTTGCCCGCATCGAAGATGCGTATCAACTGGGCCAGCGCCGGGACTTTCGCATCGATCACCTCGTCGCCCAGCATGACGGCGAACGGCTCCTCGCCGATCAGGTGCTGCGCGCAGAGCACGGCATGTCCCAGCCCCAGGGGTTCCGGCTGTCTGATGTAGCAGAAGTTGGCCAATCGGGAAATGTCACGGATGTCCTTGAGCAACTGCGCCTTCCCGTTGCCTTTGAGATTCTCCTCGAGTTCAAACGACCGGTCGAAATGGTCTTCGATCGCGCGTTTGCCGCGTCCGGTGATGATGATGATGTCTTCGATGCCGGAGGCGACGGCTTCCTCCACGGCATACTGGATCAGCGGCTTGTCCACCAACGGCAGCATTTCCTTGGGGGAGGCCTTGGTGGCGGGGAGAAAGCGTGTCCCCAGGCCTGCGGCCGGAATGATGGCTTTCCGAATCAGTGGAGACGGCATGCATCGGATACTAGGGGATGGGTTGAAAGAAAGTCAATCCAGCGACTCCTCGGCTGCGCTCGTCGTGGTGAGCTTGTCGAACCACTGCCCCGCTCTTTCTGGCGGGGCTTGCTCAGGATTGACCCTGAGTTCATCGACCGTTCGATCCAACTCAGGTCGACCCCGAGTGCGGTCGAGGGGTCGAAGGGTCAAGGTAACCGGGGCTGATGGAAACAGCTGCAAATGAGTCGAAAATCGCTTTACATTAATGGAATCGGCCCGTATAATTCCTCAGATTTTTCAAAACCTTGGAGAGGTCAGGGGGGCGGCCATGTGCGGAAGCACAAGCTCCTTCCAGTCTGGATACGAGAGCGATGCGTATGTGTGCAATCTGCAACGGCTGGATCGGTGCTAGTGCGTCCGCGACGTCCGCTCATGCTTCACGTGCAATCTCCGCGACTTCCGGTCGGCGGCCTTGGACGGAAAGGCCGCAGTGACCACTTCGGCAGGGGCTTGGACCATCCGCATTGTCAGTGTCATGCTCGCGATGCTGATCGGCATGTCGAGCGTGGCGCATGCCCAGGACGGCGAGCAGAAGGTGAAGTCCATCCAGATCCGTGGAGTCAAGCGGATCGAGGAATCGGCCGTTCGGGGGCGGCTCACGCTCAAGGCCGGCGATCCCTACACGGGCGAGGCGATCCGCACGCAGATCCGGCTGATCTACGAGATGGGTTTTTACGAAGATGTGCGGATTGAGACGGAGCCGGCGCCGGGAGGCGTCGCCGTGGTGTTCGTCGTGCGGGAGAAGCCGTTCATCACGGATATCGTGTTCGACGGCAACGACAATCTCGGCGACGACAAGCTGAGGGAGAAAATCACGATCCGCAACAACTCGTTTCTGGATCAGCAGCAGGCGAAGGAAAGCGCCGAGCGCGTCCGCCAGGCCTATCAGGAGGACGGCTACTACAATGTGCAGGTGGTGCCGATCATCCAGTCCGTCGAGGAAGACCGGAAACGCCTGACGTTTTTCATCAAGGAGGGCGATCGGGCGAAGATTAAAACCGTGAACTTCGAGGGGATGACCGTCTTCAAGAAGACGGAGATGCTCAAGAATCTCGCGACGCGTGAATGGATTCCGCTGTACGGGCTCATTACGCGGTTTGCGCTGCCGTCGATGTTCACCGACGCGGGGTTGCTCAGGCGCGACGAACTGGCGAACGACGCCGAGCGGTTGAGGGGCAACTATTACAACCGTGGTTACCTGAACATACAGGTCAGCACGCCGGTGGTGGAGCTGACCGAGGACAAGAAATGGTTCACGGTGACCTTCACGGTCGTGGAGGGCGAACCATTTACCATCGGCGAAATCGGCTATCGCGGCAATACCCTGTTCGAAGAAGAGGAGTTGAAAGCCGGGTCCAAGCTGGTGTTCGGCGAGATCGTGTCGGTCACGAAGATCTTCGAGGAGAATAAACGCATCAAGGATCTGTATGGCACCAAGGGCTATGCCTTCGCCGAATCTGACTACGGCATGGTCAAGGACGAGCAGGCGAAAACGGCGGCGCTGGTCTTCAATATCAAGGAAGGCGAGCTGATCCGGGTCAGGAAAATCAATATTTCGGGCAACGACAAAACACGCGACAACGTCATCCGGCGGGAGGTCCGCATCAACGAGCAGGAAGTGATCGATACGGTCTCCATGCAGCGGAGCTTTCAGCGTCTGAACAACCTCCAGTTTTTCGAGACGGTCGAAATCCTGCCCCAGCAGGTCGAAACGGACAAGGTGGATTTGAACGTCAAGGTCAAGGAAAAGAACACGGGCCAGTTCAGCATCGGCGGCGGTTACAGCACCCTGGACAAGTTGACGACGGTGGCGGACATCACCGAGGGCAACCTGGGCGGCCGCGGGCACATGCTCAAAGTTCGTGGCCAGTTGGGGCAGCGGCGCAACCTCGGCTTGATCACCTTTCGCGAACCGTATTTCCAGGATTCGCTGACGTCGGTGCAACTCGACGTGTTCAATACCCGGACAAATTTTCAGACGTACATCGAAGACAAGCAGGGCGGCACCGTGACGGTGGGGCGGTGGTTTTCCGAGTTTACGTCCGGGTCGTTCAGCCCCATGTATGAAAGCCTGAGCATCCACGATGTGCAGGTGGATGCCCCGGAGACCGCCCGGGCTCAGCAGGGCGACCAGTCCACGACGGGGTTTCGATCCTCGCTGGCGCGCGATACGAGGGACAACTACCAGGATCCCCGGAGCGGCACCCGCAGCATGATCAATTTCGATCTCGGCAGCGAACTCCTGGGGGGAACGAATAATTATTATAAGCTCGGGGTCGATGGCATCAAATACACACCGCTGTTCTGGGACACCCGCCATGCGATTCGCGGGCGGTTCGGCATCACCGAAGCCCTGGGGGACAACCTGATTCCGCTGACCGAACTGTTCTATGTCGGAGGCATCAACACGATGCGCGGTTTCGTCTTCGGCCGTGCGGGGCCCGTGACGCCGAGCGGGACGTTGCTCGGCGGCAATCGCCAGTTCATCATCAATAACGATTTCATTTTTCCCATTTCGGCCGAGGCGAAGCTGAACGGCGTGATTTTTTTCGATTACGGCAAAGGTTTTGCCGAAGGCGAGAAATTTACGACGAAGTGGCGCCAGGCGGCCGGTGTCGAGGCCCGCTGGCTGTCGCCGTTCGGTCCGCTTCGCCTCGCGTACGGGTTCAATCTCGATCCCAATCCGCAGGAGCGGAAGGGGGTCTTCGAGTTTTCTGTCGGATCGTTGTTCTAACCGGGGCAGGCATTGAAGGAGCGCACAGCATGAATATGCGTAAGGTGGGGCGGCAGACGGGGCGATATCGATGGCATCATGCGGGGTGGATGTTGGCGGCGGGTCTGACGCTGCTTGTCGGCGGTTGCGCCGGGCCTGCCGAATC
>MHEU01000010.1:27241-36941 GCA_001805245.1 Nitrospirae bacterium RIFCSPLOWO2_02_FULL_62_14
GCCAGGGGCTGATGGAATCGGACGAAAAAGAGCTCCGGCGCATGGAAGCCGACTTCATGAAGCAGGCCAGCGTGCTGAGCGCCAAGGCGAAGAAGGAGCGGGAGGAGCAGTTCCGCCGCCGGATGATGGAGTATCAGCAGAAAGCCAATCAAATGAACCGCGAGATTCAGGAGAAGCAAAAAGACACGCTGGAGGCATTCCGGGGGAGAATCGAGAAGGTGGTGGCGAGGCTGGCCCAGCAGATGGGGCTGACCCTCGTCGTGGAGAAGGGGAAGGGGAGCCCGACCGTGTATTACGATGCCTCGCTCGACATCACGACGAAGGTGATCGAGGAGTTCAACAAGGGCGGACAGTAGGAAGGCTTTGAGAAGACAGTCACTGGCGGGTTTTCTCCGGCCGCCAAGATCGTTTGAGATGGCGGCGGGCTTAGCAAGCTCGGAAAGGAGCGACACATGAGGGCCGGAATAACAGTAATAACATCGGGGGTGGCGGCGCTGGCGGTGCTGTTTCTGGCGGGGCTGGTTTCGGCGGCAGAGCCGGTTAAAGTGGGCGTGATCCAGCAGCGGGTGATCATCGAGCAGACCAGGGCGGGCAAGCGGACGATAGAGGGGCTGAAGGAGTTCCAGGCCAGCCGCCAGCGCATCATTGCCGCGGATGACGAGGAGCTCAAAAAACTCGAAGCCGCGCTGAAGTCGCAGGAGGGCGGGCTCAGCGAGACGGAGAAGAAGAACAAGCAGGAGCAATTCCGCGCCAAGTTCGAGAACTATCAGCGCAGGATCCAGGAATTCAACCGCGAGATCCAGCAGAAGCAGCAGGAGGTCACGGGCGAGTTTCAGAAAAAGATCGACGAGGCGGTCCAGGCCGTCGCGGAGAAAGGCGGCTATACGGCCGTGCTCGACGAAGGCGGAGTGGCCTCGATTCAGGTGGTGCTCTATGCCCACCCGTCGGTCAGCCTGACGGACCAGGTGATCAAGGAATTCGACCGGCGGAACAAGTAGCCTCGGAACGGACGCAAAAGGAGAGGCAGGCGCATGTCAGGTTTCGACATCGGGACGATTCTCAACACGCTTCCCCACCGGTATCCGTTTCTGCTCGTGGACCGTATTGCCGAGTTGGAGGAGAACCGGCGGATCGTCGGCATTAAAAACGTCACCGTCAACGAGCCGTTTTTTCAGGGGCATTTCCCGGGGCGGCCGATCATGCCGGGCGTGCTGATCCTGGAAGCCATGGCCCAGGTCGGCGGCGTGCTGGCATTCAAGTCGTTTACAGCGACCAGCCGGCCGGTGGTCTATCTCACGGGCGTCGAGCACGCCAAGTTCAGAAAACCCGTCGTGCCGGGCGACCAGATCCGGTTCGAGATCGAGGTCCTCAAGAAGCGCCCGCCGTTCTGGAAGATGCAGGGCAAGGCCTACGTGGGAGACGATCTGGTGTGCGAGGCCGAACTGACGGCGATGGTGACGGAAGAGAAGGCGGAGGGACGTTGAGCTGGTTAAGCCGGTTAGGCCTGTTGAGCCCGTTAACAGGCTAAATCGGCGTAACCAGCGTAACAGGCCAAACCGGCCCAACAGGCATAACGGGCCCAACTGGCTGAACTGGCCTAACCGGCTCAACAGGCATACGGGTCAGACCGGCATAACAGGCTCAACGGTCCAACTGGACTAACGGGCCAAACTGGCTAAACCGGCCCAACCGGCGTAACGGTTCCAACGGGAGGCAGCTGCTTGAACATTCATCCAACGGCGATTGTCCATCCCAAGGCCGAGCTGGCCGACGATGTGGAAGTCGGCCCCTATTCGGTGATCGGGGAACACGTGAAAATCGGACGGGGATCACGTCTGATGGCGCACGTCTATGTGGACGGCTGGACGGAGATCGGCGAGCGCTGCCAGTTCTACCCCTACGCGTCGATCGGGACGCCGCCGCAGCACCTGCAATACAAGGGCGAGCCGACGACCGTCGTCATCGGCCACGACAATATTTTCCGCGAGTATGTGACGGTCAATCGCGCCACCGTGCAGGGCGGCGGATCGACGACGATCGGGCATCACAACTTTCTCATGGCCTACACGCACGTCGCGCATGACTGTCATCTCGGCAACCACATCATCATGGCCAATGCCGCGACGCTCGCGGGCCACATCACCATCGGCGACCACGCGATTCTTGGCGGCCTGGCCGGCATCCACCAGCACGTGCGGATCGGGGCCTACTCCATGATCGGAGGCTGCTCCGCCGTCGGCCAGGACGTCCCGCCGTTCATGCGGGCGGCCGGCGGCTACCGGACGAAACTGTACGGGCTGAATTCGGTCGGGTTGCGGCGGCACGGTTTTTCCCATGAACGCATCGCCACGCTCAAGCGGGCGTACGAGGTGCTGTTTCGATCCGGGCATCGGGTCGCGGAGGCCGTCAGGCTGGCGAAGGAGGAATTCAAGGAGAGCGACGACGTGCTGACGGTGCTGGCGTTCATGGAGGAGACGAAACGCGGTGTCTGCAAATCGGTGGGGCGCGAGCAGGAAGACGAGGACTAGCTCGTGACCATCAAATCTCACGAACGGCCGCCGGCGCCTGGACACGGCGAGCGGATCGGCCAACGCATCGGATTGATCGCAGGCAACGGGCGCTTCCCGATCATCTTCGCCGAGAATGCCCGCCGTCTGGGGTACGTCGTGTCGGCGGTGGCCCACATCGGCGAGACCGACCCCGAACTGGCGCAGCACGTCGAGAACATCCACTGGATCAAAATCGGACAGCTCAATAAGCTGATCAAGGCGTTCAAGAACGACGGCGTCCGGCAGGCGGTAATGCTGGGCGGAATCAAGAAGACGCACGTGTTTACGACCGTGCGCCCCGATCTCCGAACGCTGGCGATCGCCGGCCGGCTCCGGGCGTTCAAGGACGACGCCATCCTTCGCGAATTCGCGGCCGAGTTGGAAGGGGAAGGCATCCGGATTTGTGAATCCACCTTCGGGCTCGACGGCATTCTGGTCGAGGAGAGCCCGCTCACCAAGCGCCGCCCCACCAGGAAGGAATGGGACGATATTCGATACGGCTGGGAGGTCGCGCGCGAAATCGGACGGCTCGACATCGGCCAGTGCATCGTCGTGAAGGATCGGGTCGTGGTCGCCGTGGAAGCGGTTGAAGGAACCGACCAGGCCATCCGGCGGGGCGGCGAGCTGGCCGGCGAAGGCGCGGTGGTCGTCAAGCGCTGCAAGCCGCAGCAGGATCTCCGCTTCGACCTGCCGGCCATCGGGCCGAAAACGATTCAGACCATGGCCTCGGTCAAGGCGACGGCGCTGGCGGTCGAAGCGGGCCGAAGCGTGCTGCTCGATCGCCGGGACATGATCGAGCAGGCGGACCGGGAGGGGATCGCCGTCGTCGGGATTGCAGGTGAAGAACGTTGAGGCTGTTATGCTCGTTGCGCCGGTTGAGCCAGTTCAACTGGCATAACAGGCTCAACGGGCAAAACTGGCAAAACGAACAACCGGCTTAACCGGCCGAACTAATGCCATGAAACCTATTCGCACCGGCGTGATCGGGGTCGGACATCTCGGGCAGCACCATGCGCGGCTGTATGCGAGTCTGCCGGGCGCCACGCTGGTCGGGGTTGCGGATGCCGATCCGCGGCGCGCCAGGGAGATCGCCGAGCGGCTCGGCACCGCCGTCTACGACGATCCCGGCGTGCTGCTGAAGCAGGTGGAGGCCGTCAGCATTGCCGCGCCGACGTCGGCGCATCACGCGGTGGCCAGGCAGTGCCTGGAGGCCGGCGTCCACGTCCTGGTGGAAAAGCCGATCACGGTCTCGCCCGCGGAGGCGCAGGAATTGATTGCGCTGGCCCGCGCGCGGAAGGCCGTCCTGCAGGTCGGACACATCGAGCGGTTCAATCCGGTGATGCTCAAGGTGCGGCCCTTGATTCGCGAGCCGCGGGTGATCGAGTGCCGCCGCATCAGCCCGTTCACGGGCCGGAGCACCGATGTCGATGTGGTGCTGGATCTGATGATTCACGATCTGGACATGGTGCTGTCGTTTCAGCCGGGGGCGGTCGCGGACGTCCGCGCGGTCGGGGCTGCGGTCGTGTCGGACAAGGTGGATGTGGCGCATGCCTGGATCTCGTTCGACAGCGGGTGCGTGGCCACGCTGACGGCCAGCCGCGTGGCAGGGAACCGTGCCCGCGAATTGACGGTGGTCCAGCGCGACGCCTGCGTGTCGCTGGATTATCAATCCCGGCAGGCCACCATCCGGCGGTTCTCCTCCGGTGCGCGCGCATCCGGCGATCAGACATCCGAGCAGATTCAGGGCGGGGATGAGGAACCGTTGAAGCTGGAATTGGAGTCGTTTCTGCACGCCGTGCAAACCGGGACAGAGCCGGCTGTCTCCGGTCGGGACGGAGAAGCGGCGCTGTCGCTGGCCTATCGGGTGCTGGAGGAGATAGGGGTAAGGGATAGAGGGGTAAGGGGGTAGCGGGGTAACGGGATAGCGGGATACCCCCTTACCCCCATACCCCGTTATCCCGAGAGCCTGTTATGCCACGAATTTTCATCGTGACAGGTGAAGCGTCGGGTGATGTGCATGGGGCGAATCTTGCCGGCGCGCTGCGGATGCTTCGGCCCGACGTCGAATTGATCGGGGTGGGGGGAAGCCGCATGCAGGCTGCCGGCGTCACGCTGCTGCCGGGCATCCGGCGGGTGGATGCGGTGGGGGTCACGTTGGGGGCGGCCCACCTGCGCGCCGGCATTCACAATCTGTTCACCCTGGCGCAGTATCTGCGCCGCACGCCGCTGGATGCCGTGGTGTTCATCGATCATCCCGGCATCAATCTTCGCCTGGCCCGCGTGGCGAAGTGGGCCGGGCAGAAGGTGGTCTATTACATTGCGCCGCAGGTCTGGGCCTGGGCGCCCATCCGCATGCGGTTGATCCGCAGACGGGTCGATCACGCGGTGGTCATCCTGCCCTTCGAAGAGCCGTTGTATCGCCGGGCCGGCGTGCGGTGCACGTTTGTCGGGCATCCGTTGCTGGACGAAGTGGCCCCTTCGTACGACCGGGATGAGTTGCGCAAGCGGTTCGGGCTGGAGTCGTCGGCGCCGGTGGTGGGGCTCCTGCCGGGGAGCCGGGTGAGCGAAGTGCGCGCGCTGTTTCCGTTGATGCTGCAGGCGGCCGCGCAACTCACCCGGCAGCATCCGGACATGCAGTTCGTGGTGGCGCAGGCCCCGTCGATCGCGAGCGAGCTGCTGGCGTCGCTGTCGGCCGGGTCGGGCGTGAAGGTGCGGGTGGCGAAAGACCAGGCCAGCGAAGTCATGGCGGCCTCCGACGTGCTGCTGGTGGCCTCCGGGACGGCGACCCTGCAGGCGGCGGTTGTCGGGACGCCGATGGTCCTGGCCTATCGCACGTCCTGGCTGACCTACTGGGTGGCGCGCTGGTTGATCAGAATTCCCTGGATCGGGCTGGTGAATATTGTCGCGAGCCGGAGCATTGTGCCGGAATTAATCCAAATGGATGCCACTCCCGAGCGAATGAGCGCAGAGGTGGCCCGCCTGCTGGCCGACGGGCCGGCCGCGCGGCAGATGCGTGCGGAGTTGCGGGCGGTTCGCGAGGCGCTTGGATCACCCGGCGCCTCCCGGCGGGCGGCTGCCGTGGTGCTGGCGGAGTGCGGCGCATGAAATTGTGGATGAGGCTGTTCCGTTATCTGTTCCGTTATCGGGTCCGGCTGCTGGCCTCTTTCGCCTGCTCCGGACTGGTGGCGGCCTTGACCGGCGCCTATGCCTGGCTGGTCCAGCCGGTGCTGGACGATATTTTCATCCGCAAGGACCAGGTGCTGCTGATGGTGCTGCCGCTGGCGATTCTTGCCGTGGCCGCCCTCAAGGCGTTGTTTCAGTACGGACAGAATTATCTCATGAGCTACGTGGGCAACGGCGTCGTCACCGATGTGCGGCAGGAACTGTTCCGGCAATTGCTCCGGCTGCCGGTCGGTTTTCACGACGCCAACACGACCGGACGCCTGATGTCGCGGGTGGTCAATGACGTCAGCCTGATGTCCAATGCCGTGTCGGGCGTGCTGAAGGATTTCCTGCAGCACGGGCTGACGTTCGTGGCGATGGTCGCCGTGATGTTTTATCGCCATTGGGCGCTGGCTGCGGTGTCCGTCATCGTGATTCCGCTGACGCTCGTGACCATCCTCCGGATGGGAAACCGGCTGCGGCGCCTGGCGACAACCGGGCAGGAACGGATCGGCGACATGGCGTCGGCGCTGCAGGAGGCGCTGACCGGCATCCGGATCGTGAAGGCGTTCGGCCGGGAGGATGCCGAGGAACGGCGGTTTTACGAGAACAACAAGGCCCTGTTGAGGGCGGTCATGAAGGCGCTGCAGGTCTCGTCGCTGGGCTCCTCGCACATGGAGGTCATCGGCGTCGCGGGGATCGCGGGCATCATCTGGTACGGCGGGTATCTGGTGATTCATGGCGCGATGACGCCCGGCGATTTCTTTTCGTTTCTGACGGCCATGTTCATGGCCTACACGCCGCTGCGCAAGCTCGGCGGGGCCAACAACACATTGCAGCAGGCGCTGTCGGCGGCCGAGCGGGTCTTTGCGGTGATCGACCTGGAAAACGAAGTGGATCGCGATCACGGCCGGAAGGAATTGGCGCCGATCACGCGGGCGCTGGAGTTTCGCCAGGTCACGTTCCAGTACGAGGGCAGCGAGGTGCCCGCGCTCTGCGGGATCGATCTGACGATTGCGCGCGGCGAAATCGTGGCCCTGGTCGGCAGCAGCGGGAGCGGCAAGACGACCCTGGCCAGCCTGGTGCCGAGGTTTTACGAGCCGACCGGCGGCGCCATCCTGATCGACGGCCAGGACATCCGGGAATGCACGCTGCGCTCGCTCCGGCGGCAGATCGGGATCGTGTCGCAGGACACGGTGCTGTTCGACGAAACCGTACAATACAATATCGCGTACGGGCGGGAGGATGCCCCGGATGAGCAGATCGTCGAGGCCGCGAAGTCGGCCTACGCCCATGACTTCATCGAACGCCTGCCGGACGGCTACCGGACGAGAATCGGTGAAAACGGCGTCAAGCTTTCGGGCGGCGAACGGCAGCGCCTGGCCATCGCGCGCGCGATTCTTCGCAACCCGCCGATCCTGATACTGGATGAAGCGACGTCTTCGCTGGATTCCGAATCGGAACGCGTGGTCCAGATGGCGCTGGCCAATCTGATGACAAACCGGACGACACTGGTCATCGCGCACCGTCTTTCCACGGTCAAGAATGCAAGCCGTATCCTGGTGCTCGATCGCGGACGGATCGTCGAAAGCGGGTCACACGAGGAGTTGCTGCGGCGCGGTGGGGTCTACAAACGGCTTCATGCGATTCAATTTCAGGACGTGTTCGAATGAGCGAAGGCCATCCATGTTGAACTGGTTGCTCTTGACCGTGCTGCCCCGGGTCGGCGCCGGCGTGATCCGGCTGCTGGGGAGCACCATGCGGATCCGGACGGAAGGGGCCGAGCGGGTGGACGCCCTGCATCGCCGGGGGCAGCCGATCATCCTCGCATTCTGGCATGCCCAGCAGCTCATGATCCCCCTGGGGTATCGCGGGGCGGGAACGCACATCCTGATCAGCCGGCATCGCGACGGAGAAGTGATCGCCCGCATCGTCGCCCGGTTCGGGCACCGGGCGGTCCGGGGATCGAGCACGCGGGGCGGCGCAGGGGCATTGCGGGAACTGATCCGGCTGGGACGGTCCGGCGCGGATCTGACGGTGACGCCCGACGGGCCGAAAGGACCGCGGCAGGTGGCCAAATCGGGGGTCATTCAACTGGCGAGGGCGACCGGGCTTCCCATTGTGCCTCTGGGCTTCAGTTGCTCAAAAAAAAACTCTTCGCGAGCTGGGACCGGTTCCTGGTCCCCTATCCGTTCAGCCGTGGCGTGTTCTACTGGGGCGAACCGATCTGGGTGTCGCGTGATGCGACGGAGGCGGAACTGGAAGCCAAGCGACGCGACCTGGAGGCGGAGCTGAACAGGATCACGGCCCTGGCCGATGAAGCCGTGAAGCGTGAAACGTGAAACGTTAGACGTGAAAGGTTTTCAGGAAAGGCGCCTCTTGCGTTTCACGTTTTACGTCTAACGTCTCACGATATTTTTATGTGGTATCTCGCCTACAATATCCTGTTGCTGCTGGCATCCCCCGTCATCCTGCTGATTCTGCTCGCCAAGAAACGGTGCCGCCGAGGGTTGACTGAAAGACTCGGTTTGTCTGGTTTGTTTCGTTTTTCTAGTTTGTTTGGTTCCAAGGCACCAAATAAACCAGACAAACCGGATGAACCAGATAAACCAGTTCTCTGGATTCACGCGGTCTCACTCGGCGAGGTCGTCGCCGTGGCGCCGCTTGTCCACGCGCTCCGCAAGCGGTACCCCCGCGACCGCATCGTCGTCTCGACGGTGACCGAGACGGGGCGGGAAGCGGTCGAGCAGCGGCTGGCCGGCACGGCCGAGCATTGCTACGCCCCGCTGGATTTTCCCTGGGTGGTGTCGCGGTTCGTCAAACGGCTGGCTCCCCGGGCCTTTCTGTTCGTGGAGACCGAGCTCTGGCCCAATCTGCTCCGCGCGTTGTACCGTCGCGGCATTCCGGCCGTGATGGTCAACGGACGGCTGTCCTCCGATTCGTTCCGCGGATACCGGTGGATCAGGCCGTTCATGAAGCAGCTTCTGGATGCCGTGACGCTGTGCCTGATGCAGTCCGGACGCGATGCGGAACGGATCATCGCCCTCGGCGCGCGGCCGTCGCGCGTGCACAAAACGGGCAATATCAAGTTCGATCAGCCGCTGCCGGATCCGAACGGCGTGGCGGGAGGCCTGACGCGCGGCGCGCTTGGATTGCAGGATGGCGAGGAACTGATCGTGGCGGGGAGCACGCATCCGGTGGAAGAGGACGAGCTCCTGTCCTGCTACGCGACGCTGCAGAAGGAGTTTCCGTCGCTGGTGCTGTTGCTGGCGCCGCGGCACATCGAGCGGGCCTCGCAGGTCGAAGCCTCGGCCAGGGCGCAGGGCCTGGCCGTGCAGCGGCGCAGCGCCCCCACCTTCCCCTCCCCCCCAGGCGGGGGAGGGCCCGGGAGGGGGCGGGTGATCGTGCTCGATACGAGGGGCGAGCTGGCGCAGGTCTATCAGCATGCCGTGCTGGCGTTCGTCGGCGGCACGCTGGTACCCGTCGGCGGACACAATTTGCTGGAGCCGGCGCTGTGGGGCAAGCCGGTATTTTTCGGATCGCACACGGATCATTGCCTGGAAGTCGCGACCCTGCTGACGGGCGTGGGCGGCGGGGTGCAGGCGCCGGGCGGGAAGGAACTTGCCGTCTCCATGGCGGCGCAGTTGCGCGACCGTGCGTCGTTGCGGCGCATGGGGGAGGCGGCCAAATCGGTCGTGCTCGACAACCGTGGAGCCATGCAGCGCAGTCTCGACCTGATCGCCGGCCTGCTGGAGCGCACGCTGCCCGGTCGGCACGCCGCGCTCGATCCGGACGGGATGCTGCCGCAGTGGGTGCTGCGCGCGCTGGCGGTGCCTTACGGCGTTGCGGTTCGCGCACGCGCGGCGTTGTACCGGCTGGGATGGCCCGGCTGCCGGAGGCTGCCGTGCCGTGTCGTGAGCGTGGGGAACCTGACGGTCGGCGGGACCGGCAAGACGCCGGTGGTCATCGCGCTGGTGGAGCACTTGCTC
>MHEU01000010.1:36971-38127 GCA_001805245.1 Nitrospirae bacterium RIFCSPLOWO2_02_FULL_62_14
CGCGGCTACCGCCGTCGGAGCCGCGAGGCGGAACTGCTGGTGTCTGACGGACGAACGGTGCTGGCGGGGCCCGCCGAAGCCGGCGATGAGCCCCATCTGATTGCCACGCGCTGCCCGCGCGCGATCGTGGCGGTGGGGTCGGACCGGTACCGGCTCGGCCGGTGGGTGCTGGAGAGACATCCGATCGACTGCTTTGTGCTGGACGATGGATTCCAGCATCTGGGGCTGCACCGGGATGCGGATCTGCTGCTGGTGGACGTGTCCGATCCCACGGGGCTGCAGATGCTCGTGCCGGCCGGACGGCTGCGCGAGCCTCTTGCGGCGGCCTCCCGCGCCACAGCCCTGCTCATGACGCGAACGGACCTCGGCGATTGGCGTGACATCGCCGAAACGATCGAGCAGGCCGCGGGAAGGATCGCGCCTCCGATTCTCAGCCGGTTTCGCGCTGAGACGCTGATCAACGTTGCGACCGGTGAAGTCCGGCAGGCCGGGACGCTGGCGGGTCGGACGATCGTGGCGTTCAGCGGCATCGGCAGCCCGGTTTCGTTCGGGCTGCTGCTGCGCCGCCTGGGGTTCAAGGTCGGCGGCGAGATGATCTTCGCCGATCATCACGCCTATCAAGCCGCCGATCTGGAGTCCGTGCGCGAGCGGGCCCGGCAGAGCGGAGCCGATCTGATCGTGACGACGGAAAAAGATGCGGGCAAGGTCGCGCCGCTGTTGAAGGCCGGCGAGCAGGTCTGGGCCGTGCGGCTGGGTCTCGACATTCTGAGCGGGCGGGAGCAATGGGAACAGCTGCTCGGGGCCGCGATGCACAATGAAGCGGGAACGATGAACGTCGCGATGGGTGCCTGTCATGGTTGAGCAGTCCTTCGTTGAGCCTTCAGCCCTCAGCGCCCAGCGCTCAGTATTCAAGCGGGTGCTGGTGCGGGGCCCCAACTGGATCGGCGATGCCGTGATGTGCGAACCGGCCATTGCCGCCCTGCGCCGGCTGTTCCCGCACGCGGAACTGACGCTGCTGGTCAAGCCGGCTGTGGCTGAATTGTTCACGGGGCATCCGGCTGTCTCGCAGATTCTGGTCTACGAGGATCGCGGGCAGCACGCAGGACTGACCGGCAAGTGGAGACTTGCCAACGAATTGCGGCGGGGCTGTTTCGAT
>MHEU01000010.1:38138-74895 GCA_001805245.1 Nitrospirae bacterium RIFCSPLOWO2_02_FULL_62_14
ATGCCACGGACGGGCGGCGCCTGCTGCTGTCCGATCCCGTCCCGCGTCCGGGACGAGGCGCCATCTCTCATCAGGTCGAGTACTATCTCGGGATGCTCCGTCCTCTGGGTTGCGAAGAGCAAGCCGTGCCGCCCCGTCTCGCGCTGTCCCGCGAGGAAGAAGCGGCGATGGCCAAACGGCTGGCCGAATCGGGAGTCAAAAGTACCGATCTGCTGATCGGATTGAACCCCGGTTCGACCTACGGCGGAGCCAAACGGTGGCTGCCGGAGCGGTTTGCGGAGACGGCCGACCGGCTGGCCGGGCAATTTAACGCCACAGTGCTCATTGTCGGGGCGCGCGGTGAGGAAGCGCTCGCGCAGGCCATTGCGGAACAAATCAGGGCCAGGACAGTGGTGCTGTCCGGGAAGACATCCGTGCGCGAACTCATGGCGGCGGTCAAGCGGTGCGCCGTGTTCGTGACCAACGACACGGGGCCGATGCATGTCGCCGCGGCGTTCGGGGTGCCCGTGGTGGCGGTGTTCGGGCCGACCGACTGGCGCACCACCGCTCCCTTTGGAACGGACCACGCGCTCGTCCGGCAGCCGGTGGACTGCTCGCCCTGCCTGTTGCGCGAATGCCCGATCGATCACCGCTGCATGACGCGCGTCACGGTGGACGAAGTCTGCCAGGCGGCGATCAAACAGTTATCTGGTTCGTCTGGTTTGTCTCGTTTATCTGGTTCGAACCAAACAAACCAAATAAACCAGACAAACGTTCTGCGTGGCGTCACCATCTTTTTGGATCGGGACGGCACGACGAACCGCGATACCGGCTACATTAAATCGGTGGACGAGTTGCAGATTTTTCCTGGCGCCGTGGAAGCGGTGGCGCGGTTGAAGCAGGCCGGCGCCAGGGTGGTGATGATCACGAATCAATCCGGAGTCGGCCGCGGGCTGTTTTCGATCGAGACGCTGGGCGCCGTTCACGCCAGGCTGCGCGCGGTTTTCGAAGCCGGAGGCGCCCCCTTCGACGGGCTCTATTATTGTCCGCACCATCCGGACGACGGCTGCGCCTGCCGGAAGCCCGGCACCGTGATGGTCGAGCGGGCGGTGGCCGATCTCGGGCTCGATCTGTCCCGTGCCTATGTGGTGGGGGATCAACGCCGCGACATCGATCTGGCCAGGCGGATCGGCGCGAAGGGAATTCTGATGACCACCGGTCCGACCAGTACCCAGGCCCTTGAAGAGATGCGCCAGGAAGGCGCCGCTCCGGATTACGTGGCGAATGATCTCGGCCAGGCCGTCACGTGGCTGTTCGGCGATGCCGGGCAACAGGCGGACCGCGTGCCGGGGCAGACGTCACTGCAGTTCGAAAAATAGAACAGGATGTCGTGGAAAAGGCTGCCGACTTGATCGGACCGTCCGAAAGTCATCAAGTCATAAAGTCGTCAAGTCGATCAGGATTTTCAGAAGGCGAATGGATCTGTGGAGAACGTTGACCACCGGCGAATTTTGTTCATCAAGCCGAGTTCGCTGGGCGATATCGTCCATGCCCTGCCGACCCTGGCGGCGTTGCGCCGGCGTTTTCCGCAGGCCCATATTGCCTGGCTGGTGAAGCGGCAGTGGGCCGGATTGCTGGAGCGGGTGGAGGGGCTCGATCGCGTGTGGGCGGTGGGGCCCGGTATCGCCGGATGGCTGTCGGAAATTCCGCGCCTCCACGCGGAGCGGTTTGATCTTGCGGTGGATCTCCAGGGCCTGTTTCGCAGCGCGTGTCTGGCGCGGCTGGCCGGATGCCCCGAGCGGGTCGGATTTGCCAACGGTCGGGAAGGAAGCCCGTGGTTCTACACGCACCAGGTCGCTGTTCCCACGCCGGAGATGCATGCCGTGGACCGGTATCTGCTGGCGGCCGAGGCGCTGGGAGCGGCCCGGCCGGAGACGCCGCAGTTTCAGTTCAAGATGGCACCGGCCGACCGGGAGCAGGTGTCGGCCGTGCTGAGCCAGGCCGGCGTGCGGGACGGATCGCCATGGGTTGCCATGAACGTCTCGGCGCGCTGGCCGACCAAGCGCTGGCCGGAGGAATACTTTGCCGCGGTGGCCGGCCGCCTGCATCAGGAGGGAGCGGGACCGGTGGTGCTGATCGGCGGGCCGGATGATCGCGCGGATGCGCAGAGAGTGAAAACATTGGTGAAGACATTCTCCATTATCGATGTGACGGGCCTGACCCCGCTGGGCCTGCTGCCGGCCTTGCTGCAATCGGCATCGGTGCTGCTGACCAACGATTCGGGTCCCATGCACGTGGCGGCGGCGGTGGGCACGCCGGTCGTGGCGCTGTTCGGGCCGACGAGCCCCGTCCGGACCGGTCCCTACGGAAAGGGGCATCGCGTGCTGACGCATCCGCTTCCGTGCAGCCCCTGTTTCAGCCGGCGCTGCACGAACGCAATCGAGCGCGAATGCCTGACCGGCATCGAGCCGGCACAGGTCGCGGAGGCGGTCCTCGGCCGGCTGGCGTTCAAGGTGCGGACATGAAGATTGTGATCGCCGAGTCCTCGACAACCATGGGAGGGCAGGAACTGGCGGTGCTCCTCCATGCCGATGGTTTGCGCCGGCGCGGCCACGACGTGCGACTGATCCTGGAACCGGGCAGTTCGATTTTCTCGAAGGCGGTCGGGCAGAAATTGCGGGTGGAGCCGGTGGCGATGAGCCGCGCGCGATATCCGGCGGCGATTGCGGCGTTTCGCAGGATCCTGGCGCGGGAACGGCCGGCCCTGCTGCACGTGAACAGCTCGCGCGACAGCTGGATCGGCGGCCTGGCGGCCCGTCTCGTGAGCCCGCGCGTGAAGGTCGTCCGCAGCCGGCATATTTCGACGCCCTTGAACAGGAACCTGACGACCCGGATTCTCTATCGCAGGCTGATGGATTTTGTGATCGTGACCGGCAGCGAGTTGACCCGGCGTGCCTTGATCGAGCGGGACGGGCTGGAACCGGACCGGGTGGCGGCCTTCCCCATCGGCATCGACGTCGAACAGTTCAAGCCCGGGCGGCCGGACCCGGATCTGCGGCAGGAATTGAAACTGCCGCCGGGACATCGCCTGGTCGGGCTCATTTCTTATCTGCGTTCCTACAAGGGGCACGAGTATTTCATCGAGGCGGCCGCGCGCGTGCTGCCCCGCGCGAAGGATGTGACGTTTCTCGTTGTCGGCGAGGGGCCGGAAGAAGCGCGGCTGCGGGAACGCATCGCGTCCCTGGGGCTCTCCTCTCACGTAAGGATGCTGGGATTCCGGGACGATCTCCTGAACGTGTTCCGCTCGCTCGACCTGTTCGTCATTCCGTCGGTGGAGGGCGATACTATCCCGCAAGTATTGATGCAGGCGCTGGCGATGGGATTGCCGGTGGTCTCGACGACGGTGGGTTCGATCCCGGATGTGGTGCAGGACGGCAAGACCGGGTTCGTCGTGCCGCCACGGGATGCCGGTGCCCTGGCCGATCGCACCCTGGCCCTGCTGGACGATGCCGCGTTGCGTGCGGAGATGGGCCGGCGCGGGCGTGCGCTCGTCGAGCGGGAGTACTCGCTCTCCCGCATGCTGGATCGTCTGGAGGACGTCTACGCGAAGGTGGCGCGCGCATGAACGGAGCTACGCACACATCGCGCTGGACATACCGTTCGGTCCTGGCCTTCTGGTGGCTGTTCTTTGTGGCCATCCAGCAGGCGGAGCGTCTGTTTCTGCTTCCGGAAGCCTGGAAACTCGAGCAGCCGGAGACCGGGCTGCTGGTCAGGACGCTGTGGATCGGGTTACGTGCCGATCTGATCACCGCCACCTTCGGCATCCTGCTGGCGGTTCTCATCGGCGTCCTCGCAGGGCTGGTGTTGACGGTCGCGGCCCACTGGCGGGCTGTTTCCATTCCGTCCGAGACGCATCACCGGCGCGGCTTGTCCGGCGCGTCGCTCCTGGTCGGGCTGCTGTTGATGACGGTTCTGATCGTCGACATGGGCTATTACGGATTCAACCAGCAGCATCTGGATTTCGTGTTTTTCGAATACGTCGACGACCTGTTGACGCAGCAGAGCGCGCGATCCGAGGTCGATGCCGGAAACGTTGCGACGGCGGCATCCCAGGCGAGCGAGCAAACGAGCGCCGAATTGCAGGAGGGAGAAAAGTGGGGGCCCCGGGTTGCGGCCTTTCTGCTGGTGCAGGGACTGGTCATCGCGGTGCTTTTGCTGGTGTTCAGATTGTTGATCCTGCCGGTCCTGTTGCCGTGGGAGGAGGGTTATCCCGGGCAGGTCACCGGCGTGCTGGCCGTCGGTCTGGTCGTCTGCGCCATGGGCCTGCATCCGCAGGGGCCCTATGCGATCCGGATCGCGCCGATCAGCAGCACCGCCTACTATATGCTGGCGCAGAATCCCGTGCTCTATGCCGGTGAAGCGCTTCGCGCGACGATCGGATCGCGGCTGAGCCGCGTCCCTCCGCCTGCGCTCGACAGCCTGCCGTTCGAGGAGGCGATCCATCTGGCGCAGGCCGCAGTCGGGCAGGGCGCCGCGTTTCCCTATCCCAAATATCCCCTCGTCCGGCGCAACGAGGCCGGGTCTTCGGTCCGGTTCGGCCGTCCGACCAACGTGTTGTTGATTTTCATCGAAGGATTGGACCGCCGCTATCTGAATCGGACGGTCCTGGGGATTCGGGTCACGCCCTTTCTCGACCGCCTCAAGGAGGAGAGCGTCTACTTCGACCGGTTTTTTGCCAGCGGCACGCAGACGGCCCGGGGTCTCTTCGCCTCGTTCTGTTCCTATTATCCCCGTCAAGGGACCGCCGCGATGAAAACGCGCTATGCGCAGGATTACCTCTGCCTGCCCAGCCTGTTGCGCAAGCACGGGTATCGGACGGAGATGGTGATCGGCCAGCACCGCGACCTCAACCGGCTGCACATTTTCCTCTCGCGCAACGGCCTGCATCAGTTATTCGACGAGAACGAATTCCCGGCCGGCGCCGAGCGGATGGGGCTCGGCATGACGGACGGGGCGCTGTTCGACATGCTTCGCACGAGGATCGAAGTCCTGCAGCAGGCGAAACGGCCGTTTTTCCTGACGACGCTGACGCTCAGCAGCCACCATCCCTTCACGGTGCCGCTGACGTCGCCGGAAGTCCGGGCGCTGCAGGCCGAGCCGGACGGCTATGTGGCGGCGTTGCGCTATGTTGATCAGGAGTTCGAACGGTTCTTCACCGAGCTGCAGCGGCGGGGTCTGCTGAAAGACACCGTGGTGCTCATCCTCGGGGATCACGGCCGCCATGAACCGATCGGGCGGACCGACCAGGAGAAGCTGATCGGGCATTTCCTGTCGCCGCTGTTCATTTGGGTGGACGGGTCGCTGCGCAGCGCGGCGAACTTCAAGCCGCGGACCATCGGGACGATCGCCAGCCAGGTGGATCTGGAGCCGACGATCCTGGGGATGAACGGGCTGCTGCCGCGCGTGTCGCCGTTTCTCGGCCGGGACGTGAGTTGCGCGCTGGCCGCCGGGTGCCCGGAAGACGGGCATGCGTTTTTCAGCAGCGCCTATGACGATCTCATCGGACTGGCGGACCGGGACGGCATCCTGTTCTACTCGTTCCGGACGGAAATGCTCGGGCAGGCGGAATTGTCGCTCGATGGGCCGCCGGTCCGCCGGCTGGTGACCGATCCCGAGATCGCCGCCCGGTACCGGGGGATGCTCGCGCTCTACATCAGCGCCAATACCCTGATGGAGCAGGGCCGGGTATGGTCCTGGAAGGAACTGGGGAACGGGTTGTGAGCGGCGCGCCAAAAGTCTCGGCGGTGGTCATCGCCTACAACGACGAGCCCAACATGCGGGCCTGCCTGGAGTCCGTGACCTGGGCCGACGAGCTGATCGTGGTGGATTCCCACAGCACCGACGCGACCGCGACGATCAGCCGCGAGTTCACCGGCAAGATCTACCAGCACGATTTCCAGGGCTTCGGAAAGTTGCGCAACGACGCCCTGGCGCATGCGACGCACGACTGGGTGTTCAGTCTCGATACCGACGAGCGCGCCACGCCGGAGATCCGCGACGAGATCCGCCGCGTGCTGGCGGAGGGGCCTGCGGTCGACGCCTATTTCGTGCCGCGCCGCAACTATTTTCTCGGCCGGTGGATCCGCCACTGCGGCTGGTATCCCGATTACCGCCAGCCGCAGCTCTTCCGGAAAAGCCGCATGCGGTATCGCGATGAAGTGGTGCATGAAGGCGCCGAGGTCGACGGGAGGACCGGTTTTTTGAAGGAGCATGTCCTGCAGTATCCGTTCCGCGACCTGGACCACTATCTGGCCAAGATGGACCGGTATTCCGACCTGATGGCGGATCGCATGGCCCGGCAGGGGCGCCGGTTTCATGTCCATCAACTGGTCACGCATCCCTGCTTCACGTTCGCCAAGATGTATCTCGGGCGGGCGGGGTTCCTGGACGGCATGCCGGGACTGATTCTCTCGGGCCTCTACGCCTATTACACGTTCATCAAATATGCGAAGTTCTGGGAGGTGAGTCGTGGCGAAACAGGCTGAACTGGCCCAACGGGCTTAACCGGCTCAACTGGCAAAACAGGCTGAACTGGCCCAACGGGCCCAACCGGCCTAACGGGCCAAACAGGCCAAACGGGCTAAACAAACCGTCAGTTCCTGGGGAGCATCGATGCGGCTTAGCGATCTCAAGAGTGTTGCTAGGTATTTCTGGAGAAAATGGCTCGGCGGGCCTGCGCAGAGGCGCGTGCTGGATGTCGGCTCCGGCCATCGGCCGCATGACGATGCGACGCATCTGGTCGATCTGTTGCCCGAGGATGATTCCGAGCGGGGCGGAGCGGTCAAGCGGCTCGGGCGGTCCCTGGTGGTCGCAACCATCGAGGCGCTGCCGTTCAAGGACAAGACGTTCGACTACGCCTATGCCTGCCACGTGCTGGAGCACACCGATCAGCCCGAGGAGGCCTGCCGGGAACTCATGCGCGTGGCCCGCGCCGGCTATATCGAGACGCCGAGCCCGTTCTTCGAGCAGGGCTACAACTATCCCAAGCCGGACCGGGGATGGTTGTTTCACAAATGGTTTGTCTGGCTGGCCGGCAACGGCACGCTGGTGTTCGAGCCGAAAACCAGCCGGACCATTGATCATTTTTGCGACTGCCGGAACGCGCAATTTGTCAAAGGGGTGTACGAGCGCGTCGACGACCTGAACCGGCTGGGCCGCGTGCTGCCGCACGAGTGCAAGAATACCGTGCTCCACTGGGAGCATCAGTTCGCTTACGAAGTTAGGGATAGAGGGGTAAAGGGGTAAAAAGGGGTAGAGGGGTAAGGGGTAAAAAGGGGTAGAGAGGTAAGGGGTAAAAAGGGGTAAAGGGGTAACGGGCTTAACTGGCTGAACTGGCCCAACAGGCTAAACAGGCATAACCGGCCCAACGGGCCCAACCGGCAAAACGGACTCAACACAATTCATGAAAATCAGCGCTTTCAGCATTTGCCGCAACGCCGTCAAGTTCGATTACCCGATCGTGGAAGTCATCAAATCGGGGCTGCCGCTGGTGGATGAATTTGTCGTCAACGTCGGACAGTCGGACGACGGAACGCTGGAACTGATCCGGTCGATCGGCTCGGAGAAGATCCGCATCGTCGAATCGTTCTGGGACGACAACCTGAAAAAGGACGGGCTGCTGTTTTCCATCGAAACCAACAAGGCGCTGGCCCGGTGCACCGGCGCCTGGGCCCTGTACCTGCAGGCCGACGAGGTGCTGCACGAATTCGACTATGAGACCATCGGAAGGTCCATGCGGGACCACCTGTCGAATCCGGCGGTGCTGGGGCTGACCTTCCGCTACCTGCATTTCTACGGGGATTACTGGTCGCTCAATCCGTGGTTTTACCATCGCGCCGTCCGCATCATCCGCAATGACGGCCAGGTGGAATCTTTCGGCGATGCGGTGGGGTTCTGTCTCAAGGCGGATCAGGCTTACCTCCAATCCGAGCACAAGGATCGGCTGCGTGCCTCCGGCGCGACGATGTACCATTACGGCTGGGTCAAGCAGCCGAAAGTCCTGCTGGACAAGTTCCGCTATCAGATCGCGCGCCACCAGGGTGATCAGCCGGGCGCCGAGCAGGCTGCCATGCTGGCAAGGGAAGCCTACGAGTTCGACGAGTACGACATCATGAAGAATTTTACCGGGACGCATCCGGCGGTGATGCGGGACCGGGTGGCCCGGTTCCCCAAGCTGAAACCGGGCCGCAACCGGTGGCTGGAGCCGGCGTTTTATCGCGCCGTGATGAAGAGAGGGTTCCGTGGTTGACGCAGTATCGAACGCTTGAGGGTCCATGAAGCGGTTGCCGTTGTGGAAACGCCCCTATTTTGCCAGGAATATTCTGGAAATCGGGCCCGGACACAATCCCTTCAAGGGCGTCACGCATTTGCTGGAGATGGACGTCCACGAGGGGCGCGAACGGGGCGGCAACGCCCTCTTCGTCCCAAAGGCCGCGAAGCTGATTGTCGGAGAGGCCACCGAACTGCCGTTCGGCCCCGGCGTGTTTGATTACGTGTACGCATCCCATGTGCTGGAGCACGTGGAGCGGCCCGAACGCGCCTGCCGGGAGATCATGCGGGTGGGCAGGGCAGGGTACATTGAAACGCCCTCGCCTTTTCTGGAACAGGGCATGGCCTTGCGGGATGAGACGTCGCCCGAGCACTGGTTCCACCGGTGGTTCGTGTTTTCCATCGGCAAGGACCGCCTGGTGTTCGAGCCGAAAACGCCCGCGCAGGTCGAATGGTTCTGCTCGTGCGCGGACGGGCAGTTTCTCAGGGAATTTTACGGCAGCCTCGATTTTCGCGATGCGCAGCATTGCTTCCGGCGAAAGGCCAAGACGACGACCTTTTACTGGACGGGAAACTTTCCGGTGGAAGTCAGGCCGGCGGGGCTGGATTGCCGGCAAAGCGGGCAGCCCTGCCGGTTCGCCGGCATGAGGGAAGCGCTGGTGGACAGCTGCCGGGATCTCTTTCGCAGCCATCGGGTGCTCCGTCTCAAGGCGCAGTTTCCAGGCTGCCAGGCGGTGCTTCGAAAATACGGGCATGCCACCATGCTGATTGGGTAATGAAGGGGTAGTAGGGGTAAAGGGGTAGAGGGATAACGGGCTAAACGGGCATAACCGGCTCAACGGGCTCAACCAGACAAACCAAACAAACAAGATGAACCAAATAAACCATTCGAAGATTGCCGTCGTGATCATCACCAAGGACGAAGAGAACAACATCGCGGCCTGCCTGGAGTCCGTGCAGTGGGCCGACGAGCGGATCGTCGTGGATGCCGAAAGCCGGGACCGGACGGTCGAGATTGCGAAGCAGCATGCCGCGCAGGTCCATGTCAGGCCGTGGCCCGGCTACGGACCGCAGAAAAATTTCGGGATGGAGCAGGCCCGTGCCGAATGGATCCTGATCGTGGATGCCGACGAGCGGATCACGCCGGCGCTGCAGGAGGAAATTCAGGCGGTGATCAAGGCCGGTCCTTCGCCGGATCTTGCCGGCTTCGAAATTCCCCGGAGAAACTATTTCTACGGGCGCTGGATCAGGGGCGGCGGCATCTATCCCGACTTCCAGTTGCGGCTCATACGGAGAGCGGCCGGCCGCTACGACGACACGCAGCTCCACGAGAATTTACGGTTGCGGGGACGCATCGAGCGGCTGCGGCAGCCCATGGAGCACTACAGCATGCCGACGGTCCGCGAGCATGTGCGGAAGTTGAAACGGTACACCATGCTCGGGGCGCAGGAGAAACTGAAGACCCGTTCGCGCGTGACCGCGCTCGATATCGCGGGCCATCACTTCGGCACAATTCTGAAAACCTATGTACTCCGCGGTGGCTACCGGGACGGCGTGCACGGCGTAATCGTCGCCCTCTTCGCCGGCATGCACACGTTCGTCAAGTATGCGAAGGCGTGGGAGATGCTGCGGGCAAAGGGTAAGGGGTAGGGGTGTAACGGGGTAACCGGGGTAGAGGGGTAAGGGTGTAGAGGGACAGACGGCTACTGCTACCCCTTTACCCCGACTACCCCCTACCCCTATTTGGTGAGCGATGCGAATAGGAATTGACGCCAGTCCAATCGTCGGCGATCGCGGCGGGGTCGGCTGGCACACCTACCATCTGCTCAGGGCGATGGTCGGGTTGAAAGAGAATATCGAGCTGGTGGGATATGTCGGGCCCGGGTCGCTCCACAACGGCGTGCCGAAAGGCTGGGCCGGCAACGGGGGCATCCGGTGGGTGGAGTCGGGGAAGTGGCTGATGCCATGGCGGGGAAGGTGGGACGGACTCGACCTCTATCACGGCACCAATTTCAAAATGAAGACGGCGGGGCGCTTCGGCGGCGTGGTGACGATTTACGACCTCTGGATGGATCGCCATCCGGAATATTCGCCGAAGCTGTTCGGGCAGCGCGCATCTTCCCTGCGCACCAGACGGACGGCGTGGCGTGCACGGAAGGTCATGACCATCTCCGAGTTTTCCGCCCGCGAGATCATGTCGCTTCTTGGTCTTCCCCCGGAGCGGATCGCGGTGATTCCCTGCGGGGTGTCCGGGGACTTTCGTCCACGACGCGACCCGGCCGGGTTCGGCGAGCTGCGCCGGCGCATCGGACTGTCCGATGCGCCGTTCATCCTGTTTGTCGGCGGGGCCGATCCGCGCAAGAACCACCGGGTGCTGGTACGCGCCTTTGCCAGGCGGGCCGATGAGTTCAAGGGGCGTCAGTTGGTGTTGGTCGGAGATTCCGTGCACCGGTTCGGCAACATGGCCGCGACCATTGCGCAGTGCGGCGTGGAGGGGCGCGTTATTTGTCCGGGGCGGCTTTCGATCGAGGATATCACGCGCCTGTATTCGCACGCGGACCTGTTCGTATTCCCCTCCCTCTACGAAGGATTCGGCATGCCGGTGCTGGAGGCCATGGCCTGCGGGGCGCCGGTAATCACGTCGAATCGATCCGCCCTTCCCGAGGTGGCCGGGGAAGCGGCCCTCCTGGTGAACCCCGAGAACGATGATGAATTGGCGGAGGCGATGGTCAGGATCCTTCGCGACACGCCCCTGCGGGAGTCGCTGCGCGCGAAGGGATTTGAACGGGCGAAACAGTTCACCTGGGAGCGTGCAGCCCGGCAGACGGTGGTGGTGTATAAAGAACTGTGTCAATAAGACGTTATGCCCGTTGAGTCAGTTAGGTCCGTTAGCCTGTTAACGGACAAAACGGTCACAACGGACTCAACGCAACAAGCGGATCAAACTGACCTAACGGTTTTAGCGGACCACGCGGACTAAACTGAACTAACGGACCAAACTGAATTAACGCATGCGCAACATCCTCGTCATCAAGCTACGCTATCTCGGCGATGTGCTTCTGGCCACGCCGGTATTGCACGCCTTGCGGGAAGCCTTTCCTGATGCGCATATTGCGGCAGCGGTCAATCGTGGGACCGAGGATGTGCTGAAGTGGAATCCGGATCTCAACGACGTGCTGGTCGTCGAGCGGAGCGGACTCGCGGGACAGATCGGTTTCCTGAAGGCTGTCCGCCGGCGCCGATTCGATTGCGTGATCGATCTCACGGACGGCGACCGGGCGGCGATCCTCGCCCGCTTCAGCGGCGCGCCGGTTCGAATCGGCCTGAACGATGAGCATCGTTGGCGGGGGCTTCTTTACACGGCCGTGGCGCGTTCGGAACCGTCCGTGGCGCATCGCATCGAGCGCGATCTTGAAACCGTGCGATCCCTTGGCATTCAGCCGAAATCCGGCCTGCCGGTATTGCGGACGTCGGATCAGGATGACCAGGATGCCGCCAGACAGCTCGACGAGATCGCGGGCGAGCCGTTGTCCAAGGGCACGCGGCCGCTGATCATGTTCCAGCCGGGAGCCCGCTACTGGTTCAAGGCCTGGCCCGTGGAGCGTTTCGCGGATCTGGCGAACCGGTTGACGGAGCGCGACGATTGCAGGATTCTTATCGGCGGCCACACCGGGGAGCGGGCCCTAGCCGAGGGTATCGCGAAAGGGGCCCGATCGAAGCCCGTGGTGCTGGCGGGACGGACGACCCTGCTGCAATATGCGGCGATACTCAAGCGATGCGCCCTGTTCGTCGGGAACGACAATGGCCCGATGCATATGGCGGCGGCGATGGGGGTTCCGGTGGTGGCGTTGTTCGGGCCTTCAAACCCCGCCGAGTGGGGCCCCCGCGGCGCGCGCGTGGAAGTGCTGTATAAAGGCCTTGATTGCCGGCGGTGTTTTCATCCAACATGCACGCGAGGTGATCAGAGTTGCATGAGACTCATCGCGGTTGATGAGGTCTTTGCTGCGGCAGGACGATTATTCACAGTGAAGGTCTGATCGGAGGATGTAGAGTATCAATGGAGACTGTCGCGTGCGATCTCTGCCAGTCTGACAATGCGCAGATTGCGTTGCGCCAACGTGATTTGCTGCTGGGCGTCTCCGACGAGGAATTCTCTATCGTGCGCTGCGGCACATGCGGATTGCTCTATCTCAATCCTCGTCCTGCTCCGGAGGAAATCGGGCAGTATTACCCAGAGCGGTATTATCCTTTCGCTCCGCCACCCAAACAGAGAAGTACGCTAGAACGAAAGGCGAAAGAATTTTCCGTGCTGATCAAGCGATGGATCATGGAGGATTTTTACGGCTATCCGGCGACGGGACATCGCGGTGTCTGGCATTCTCTTCGCAAGGCCCTCCTGTGGCCTGAAAAGATTCGGCGCATCTTTTCTGGTCGTCATATCATGCCATGGGTAGGTCAGGGCCGTGTGCTGGATGTCGGATGTGGCACTGGAGGAAATCTGGCCACCCTTCAGGGGCAGGGATGGGAGGTCTATGGAATTGAGATCAGCGAAAGGGGGGCTGCGGAAGCCCGTAAGCGTGTGGGCAATGGGGTTCATACCGGTACCCTGGAAACGGCGCCCTTTGAAAAGAAGTTTTTCGATGTCGTGTTCATGAATCACTCGTTGGAGCATCTCTTCAGTCCAACCGACGCCTTGCACCGAGTGAACCAATTGCTCACGCTCGATGGGATGGTCGTGATCGCTGTCCCCAACGTTGACAGTGTTGAAGCCAGGCTGTTCGGCCGGTGGTGGTTCAATTGGGATCCCCCTCGACACCTCTATCATTTTGAAAGACGGACCTTGACCAGGCTCTTAGAGCGGGCAGGATTTCGAGTGTTGCGGTGGCGATCTGCGGTAGGATCACTGTTTTTCATGCAAAGCCTTGAGCGGATCTGGAGACAGAGATTCGGTGGCCAGCTTCCGGCCCGCCGGCTGGTGGAAAAGCTGGTTGCCCCAATTTGTCTTCTTGCTGGACACCTAGGCTACGGGACTGAAATCACCGTGTGCGCGGTGAAAGTGGAGTCTGAGCTGGGGCGGCGAGAGTCAGACACGCAGAGATCTTAGAAAAGTATGGGCTGCGCCGTCCCTTGGTGGTCGCATCTATGAATGAGCTTGCCGGATATGAGTGGATAAAGAGCTGCAAAATTTGCACAGGTGATCACGTGGTCCAGCTAACGAACTCGCCAATGGTGAATTATTATCAATGCGAGAACTGTCATGTCATATTCTTGAATCCCCAACCTTCACTGGCTACATTAGAGCAGCAATATACTCAAAAGGAACTCTTACAGACTGGGCCTGCCAGCGCGTGGTTTACACACAACAAGTTTTATTTAAAGGAACTTTCTCGTGAGCGACTAAGGGACGTGCTCCGCTATAAAGGGCACGGGGATTTGCTGGATGTTGGGTGCGGGATGGGCGACTTCTGCGGCGTCGCACGAGAAGCGGGGTTTAATGTTTTCGGGACGGAGTTTTCTGACGTCTATGCCGATCAGACGAAGAAAACGGTAGGCATCACGGAAATTTACATTGGGAGACTCCAGGAGATCAATTTTGCTAGTAAACAATTTGATGTGATCAGCTTATGGCATGTATTGGAACATTTACCGGATCCCCTAGAGACACTGGCATGTCTTAGGAAATTAGTTAGAAAAGGAGGAATTGTGGTCATTGAAGTGCCGAATGTAGACCGGAAGAGAAAAAGGCCAATGTATCTTTCAGACTTAGAAGATTATCCGATCGATCGTCTTGAGCACCTTTTTTACTACTCAGGCCTGGCCTTGAAAAACACCTGTACTAAAGCAGGCTTTAAGATTGTAAATCTGAATTTTATTGACGCTCATCAACCTGCCAAAAACATGTTCAAGCATTTACTGAGAAAAATAAAGCGACCTTTTAAGCAGATGGTGTATATGGGCAGACCGAATAAGGGCTTTAGTGCCCTGAGAATTGTTTTAACAGTCAGCTCCAAAGATGTTCTCTGACGAACGAAGCTGTGAAGCTGTCGTGACAGGTATTTAGAACAGAATGCCCGCCTTCCCAAGATACAGGCCTAGGCCTTCATCAGGGAAACAGCTTCAATGACTGCCGCAGTCTGTTCCCTCGACCAAGCCTGATCCTTTACGGGCCACACAAGACCGAAGCAGTCTCAGGAACGGCTTGAGTTCGAACGGACTGTAGCGTATGGACTGCCAGAACGCCTGGCGCGCTAGGGCTGGCTGCCCCTGACAAAGATGATGCTTGCCCAGGTCTCCGTAGTAACGGCTCCAGTCGTGCGAGAGCGCTCGCGCCTCTCGCGTGCCGGGAGGACACGACACACCATGCTTCTCCAGGAAGAGGCGTCGACCGACGAGCTGGCGTTCCGAAGGTATACTGTTAGAGGCGTGATGAGGGTAGTAGAGCCGACGCCGATACAGGGGCTTGGGATGATGGATCACGGCGTACCGTTGGTAGAGACGTATGGCGAGGTCAATATCCTCCCAGATCGCAAGGCCATCGTCGTACCCGCCAACAGAGTCGAAGCAAGTTTTTCGAAACAAGGAGCCAGAGGTCACCACATCGTGACCGCCGCGTAGAATCTGTGTAATACTGTTGGAATGCATGATAGCCCCGTAGTACCCCACCACGACGTTCTGCCGATTGATCTTGTAGCCATCGCAGTGAGCCACAGCGGCATGAGGATGGGAAGCTAAGAGCGTGGCCGTTTCCTCGAGGATGGTGGGTTCCCATAGGTCATCCTGATCGAGGAAGGCCAAGTACTCGCCGGTGGCCAGCTTTGCACCCTCGTTTCTGGCGGCGGCTTGTCCTCTGTTCATTGGCAGACGAAAATAGCAGGCCTGTGAAAAACGTGAAACCAAATGAGCGGTGTCATCAGTAGAGGCATCGTCCACGACGATCAATTCCGTGTCCCGGTAAGTCTGAGCTAGAACGCTGCGGATCGCCTCTTCCAGAAACCGCGAGACGCCGTTGTACGCGGGAATAATGACGCTAATTTTTCCCATGAGTGGGTCTATGCGATTCGGTTGAGCACGAGGAAGCGGTACCACAACGCTTTAACTCTGTCAACCAGTCCACCGCCATTTCTGATCAACTCCATAGCCTTTTTGCAGTCTGATTTTTTCCTTTGGAATGACGGAGCAGTTTGCATACGATATACGGTTGAGGGACGACTATGTGCGGCATTGCGGGCATTCTCGGGCATGACGGCGGAGATTTTTCTCCGGTTGCCGCCCGTATGGCCGAGGCCATACGGTACCGGGGACCGGACGATCACGGAGTGTGGTCCGATCCCAGGGCCGGGATCGCGCTGGGGCACGCCCGGCTTTCGATTCTGGACTTATCTGCCACCGGGCACCAGCCCATGGCGTCCGCCGATGGCCGCTACGTCGTGTCCTATAACGGCGAAATCTACAACTTTTCAGAATTGCGCAGAGAGCTCGAAGCGGGTGGGTCGACATTTCGCGGGCATTCGGATACCGAGGTGCTCCTGGCATCGGTCAGCCGGTGGGGGATCGAGGCGGCCGTGCAGCGGTTCAACGGCATGTTTGCCTTTGCCTTGTGGGATCGACAGACGCGGACCCTGTCGCTGGGGCGCGACCGGCTGGGGGAAAAGCCGCTGTATTATGGGTGGGTCGGCGCCACCTTTTTGTTTGCGTCCGAACTGAAGGCGCTGCGGGCCTGGCCGGAATTCAAACCGGAGATCGACCGCAGCGCCGTGGCATTGCTGCTCCGGTACAACTATGTGCCGGCGCCCCATGCCATTTACCGGGGGATGTACAAGCTTCCCGCCGGTACCCTGCTCACGGTTTCATCCTCTGCCGCTGCGTCGAGACCGGTTCCGGTCCCGTACTGGTCGCTGCGCGAAGTGGTGGAGCGCGGCGTTGCCGATCCTTTTACCGGTTCAGACGAGGAGGCGCAGGTCCAACTCGACCGGTTGCTGAGCGAGTCGGTCAGGCTGCGGATGGTGGCGGATGTGCCCCTGGGCGCATTTCTATCCGGGGGGATCGATTCCTCGGCTGTCGTCGCCCTGATGCAGGCACACAGCCCGCGGCCCATCAAGACCTTCACGATCGGTTTTCATGAAGCGGCCTACGACGAGGCCCGATACGCCCACAATGTGGCCGGCCATCTCGGCACGGATCACACCGAATTATATGTGGCTCCCGCGCAGGCGCAGGCCGTCATCACGCAGTTGCCGGCCTTGTATGACGAGCCGTTTGCCGACGTGTCGCAGATCCCGACGTTTCTCGTATCGCAACTGGCCCGGCGGCAGGTGACGGTCAGCCTGTCCGGCGACGGGGGCGACGAAATCTTCGGCGGTTACAACCGGTATTTTTGGGGGCAACGGATCTGGCGGAACATCGCATGGATGCCGGCGGGCCTGCGGGCGCTGGCAGGCCGCATGATGTACGGCCTCTCGCCGCAATCGTGGGATGCGCTGTTCGGGGCGGCGGGATTCCTGCTGCCGAAAAGCTTCAAGGTGCAGCATCCCGGAGACAAGCTGCAGAAACTTGCCGGCATCCTGCCCTCGGGCAGCCGCCGTGAACTGTACGGCGGGCTGGTGTCCATCTGGAGGAACCCCGGCGAGGTGGTGCTGGGAGCAACGGAGCCTCCGGGGATGTTCAGCGATGATGCCTGGTGGGCCGATCTCAAGGACTTCCGGCAGCAGATGATGTTCTGGGACACGATGACGTATCTGCCGGACGATATTCTGGTGAAAGTGGATCGCGCGAGCATGGGGGTGAGTCTTGAAACCAGGCTGCCCATCCTGGATCACCGGGTCGTCGAATTTGCGTGGCGTCTGCCCATTTCCATGAGCATCAGGAACGGCCGGGGCAAATGGCTGCTCCGCAGGGTGCTGGACAGGTATGTGCCCGCTGCATTGATCGACCGGCCGAAGATGGGCTTCGGCGTCCCGATCGATTCCTGGCTGCGCGGCCCCCTCCGGGAGTGGAGCGAGACGCTCCTGGACGAACGGCTTCTGCGCGCCGACGGGTTTTTCAACCCTGAGCCGATCCGGAAAAAGTGGGCCGAGCATCTCTCGGGCCATCGCAACTGGCAATATCCTCTCTGGGGCGTGCTGATGTTCCAGGCCTGGCGCAGGCAGGCCTGACCGTTCTGCGCAAGGTTGAGGGAGATGCGAATGAAAAACCGGTTCCGTCTGTATCTGGCTGATCAAAATCGCACGTTTGCTGCGGTCATGGGGGCAATGTGTTGGGCAGCGGCCTGCGTAATCTATGTCAAAGCCGGCGAACCTCCGTGGTGGGCGATCGGAACCGGCGCGGCGTTCGTTCTTATCGGGCTTCTGGTGCCTTCCTGGCTGGGCCCGCTGAGGGCATTCTGGATGAAGGTTGCAGCTATGCTGGGAGCGGTTAATTCGAGAATTATCCTCACCGCGGTTTTTGCTGGACTGGTGACACCTGTTGCAGTCATCCTGCGATTATTGGGCAAGAGGCCGATTCAGGAGGCTGCGGAAGGTGGGCGGGAGTCCTACTGGCATCGTCGCGACCAGGCCGAATCCAGGCCGGAGCGGATGGAACGGCAATTCTGAGCAGGCATGAAAAGAGTGGAACAAAAGACGAGGATGGAGGAATAGATGGGATCGTTTCTAAGAGAACTCTGGGCCTTCATGCGCGAGCGGAAGAAGTTCTGGCTCCTGCCGATCATTCTCATTCTCGTGCTGTTCGGGGCGCTGATGGTGTTGACGGAAGGATCGGCCGTTGCGCCGTTTATCTACACGCTCTTCTAAATGAAAGGTTTGTTTGGTTTGTCTTGTTTGTTTTGTTGTTTTGGTTGGTTAATTATGCGGGCTCTTCTAACCAGAAAAACCAGATAGGCCAAATAAACTAGACAAACCAGAGCAACGAGAAAAACCAAATAAACCACAGATGCGAATTTTAGGAATTTCAGCCTACTATCACGATGCAGCAGCCGCCCTGGTGGTGGACGGCAGGGTCGTGGCGGCGGCGCAGGAGGAGCGGTTCACCCGCATCAAGCACGACGCGCGGTTCCCACGCCACGCAGCGGTGTTTTGCCTGAAGCACGCCGGCCTCACACTGTCCGATGTGGACCGGGTGGTGTTCTACGATAAGCCGCTGTTGAAATTCGAACGGTTGCTGGAAACCTATCTCTCGTTCGCGCCGAGCGGCTGGCGGTCATTTATCACCGCGATGCCGGTCTGGCTCAAGGAAAAGCTGTTCCTGGAAAAAGTCCTGCGAACTGAGCTGGCCGGCGTGGCCGCCGACACCGGCGGCAATCCGTGGACCGGGCCGCTCTTGTTTCCCGAACATCATTTTTCCCATGCCGCGTCGGCGTTTTATCCGTCTCCGTTTCAGGACGCCGCCGTGCTGACGATGGACGGAGTGGGTGAATGGGCCACGACGAGTTACGGAATCGGGCGGGGCGCCTCGCTGACGTTGCAGGCGGATATCACGTTTCCACACTCGCTCGGGTTGCTCTATTCGGCGTTTACCTATTACACCGGGTTCAAAGTGAACTCGGGGGAATACAAAGTCATGGGCCTGGCGCCGTATGGCGAGCCGAAATATGTGGATCTGATTTTGACGCACCTGATCGATTTGAAGGAAGACGGCTCGTTCCGGTTGAACATGGACTATTTCGATTATTGCACCGGGTTGCGGATGACCAACGACCGCTTCCACCGGCTGTTCGGCGGGGAGCCGAGGAAGCCGGAATCGGAATTGACGCGTCGCGAGATGGACCTGGCCCGTTCGATTCAGGATGTGACAGAGATGGCCGTGCTGCGCATCGCGCGCCATGTGAGCCGGGAGACCGGCATGAGGAACTTGTGCATGGCCGGCGGGGTTGCCTTGAACTGTGTGGCAAACGGAAAACTGCTGCGTGCGTGGGTGTTTGATCGCCTGTGGGTGCAACCGGCCGCCGGTGATGCCGGTGGGGCGGTCGGAGCGGCCCTGGCTGCGTATCACGTCCACGAGGGCGGTATGCGGGTTGTCCACAATGGCGCAGACGGGATGGCCGGCTCCTATCTCGGGCCGGCCTATTCCCAGACTGCCATCGAGGCTTTTCTCGGTGAGAATCGGTTTCCCTTCGAGCGTCTGACAGAGGCCGGCCTGTATGAGAAAACCGCGGAGCTGTTGTCTCAAGAGGCTGTCGTGGGCTGGTTCCAGGATCGCATGGAATTCGGCCCCCGGGCCCTGGGCAACCGGTCCATCATCGGTGATGCCCGTTCTCCGAAGATGCAGTCGATCATGAATCTGAAGATCAAATACCGGGAATCGTTTCGCCCGTTTGCGCCGGCCGTGTTGGAAGAACGCGTGGCTGACTATTTCGATTTGAACGAGCCGTCACCCTATATGCTGCTGGTAGCGCCGGTCAAAGAGTCGAGGAGGGCGCCGATTCCGGATGAGGACAGCCGGCTCTTCGGCATTGAGCGTTTGCACAGGCTGCGGTCGGACATTCCGGCTGTGACTCACCTCGACTATTCGGCCCGCATTCAGACGGTATCGAAGCAGACGAATCCGCGCTTCCACGCGCTGCTGAAGGCCTTCGAAGCGAAAACCGGATACGGCGTGCTGGTCAACACGTCATTCAACGTGCGGGGCGAGCCGATTGTCCGCACGCCGGAGGATGCATACCGGTGTTTCATGCGGACGGAGATGGATGTCCTTGTGATGGGGAACTGTCTGCTTCGAAAGGAAGCACAGCCTCCGCTCGCCCGGGACACAGACTGGAAGACCGAGTTCCAACTCGATTAGCCCTATCGGCATCAGCAGAACTGCCCGGAACACGTCGAGTTTCGCTCCTCCCCCCCCTCTCCTTCAACTTTATATTTCTAATAAGATTCTCCTTGACCGCTGAAGACCGTTGTGTTCAAATCGTGAACAATCCTCACTAAACATGCAGTATTCTCATGGACTTGCAAGGACAGCGAGACCTCCAACTCCTTAACGAAGTCGAACGGGATGCGGGTATTACCCAGCGATCTCTTGCCAATAAGCTGGGAGTCGCGCTGGGGCTGACCAATCTGTACCTCAAGCGGCTGGCCCGCAAAGGCTACATTAAAATCACGACCATCCCCAGCCACCACATCAAGTATCTGTTGACTCCGCGCGGAATGGCCGAAAAATCCCGTCTCACCTACGCCTACATGCAGTATTCGCTGTCCTACTACCGGGAGATGCGTCAGCGGCTCAAGCAGGTGCTGACGGAGCTGTCACGGGCAGGCGCCAAGCGGATCGTCGTGTACGGAACCGGCGAATTGGCGGAACTGGCCTATCTGACGCTCCGCGAAATGGATCTGACCTTGGTGGGGTTTGTCGACGGCGGGGAGGGCCAGACATTTCTTTCGTATCCCTTATGGCCGGTTGAAGCCCTATCTGGATGGGCCTATGACGCCGTGCTGATTGCAGACTTGGCGGACACGAAAAAGATTCACGCGCGGCTGATCCGCGCCGGAGTGCCGAAGGACAAAATCGTCACTCTGGATTTCAGCGGAAACGGTGGTTCGAACAAGTCCTCCTGAGACACCGTAAGGTGTTGATTTAACGGGGGACGATTGAGGCAGTGTAAGTCAGAGGGCGAAGCTGTGTTCGCGAGGCGCGCGAAAGGCGAGACGAGCAAGATCGCGAGACAGGCAGTTATAAGTGGCAACTTCAAGTCGCGCTTTTCGCGCAAGTCCCGCTCGTCTCGCGTTAAGGAGTAAATGGTAACCCGCTTTGAAGATCTAGTCTGCTGGCAGGAGGCAACTTCGTTGGCAGTAGAGATATATGCCGTTTCGAGAAATGGGAATTTTCGTCAGGACTTCGGTTTCAGAGACCAACTAAGGAGATCAGCAGTTTCGATAGCGTCCAACATTGCGGAAGGCAAGGAACGGGAGACTGTCCCAGAATTTATCCGGTATTTGTATATAGCAAAGGGATCCGCTGGTGAACTCAAGACCCAGATCATAATTGCCCAGCAAATCGGATATGTTGAGCAAGATTGCGCGAAGAATCTAAGACAAAGAGTTGAGAAAGTCAGCGCCATGCTCGGCGCCTTAATCAAAACCCTCAAAAGGAAATAGTGCGACTCTCATGTTTAAGCAATTTGTCGGTTTCGCCCGTCTCGCTCGTCGCGCTTTTCCCGCGAGTCTCGCGCCGTGAACCAAACAAACCAGTCTTTGAACGTGGGTGGAAGGACGGCTGGACATAATCCTGCCTTCGGCCTAAAGTGAGCACGGTACGATCAGGAGGTGACCAGTCATGAAATTTACCCGGATCACCGTGAACCCCCGCCAGATGGGAGGGGTCCCCTGCATTCGTGGATTGCGGATTCCGGTGGCGACCGTTGTGGGGATGATTGCGGACGGCATGGCCACAGAGGAGGTTCTCAAGGCCTGCCCGGATCTGCGTTCGGAGGACATCCGTGAAGCCCTGCAGTATGCTGCGGAGGCGGTCCGCGAACGCGAAATCCCGTTGACAACCCCGGCGTGAGGTTTCTGGTTGCCTTGCTTTCCCCACAAGTCACGCGCGTACAGATTGTTTCACCCATCTCACAGCTCATGACTCAATGGCAGTTCACTCTTGAAGATACGGATTGATCAGCACACCCTGGATCGCGCCCAGGAGCGGGGAACGAATGCTGAGGAGATCAAAGAAGTCCTTGAGAAGGGGATTCCATTCAAGGCTGAGCGTGGACGGCTGGGGAAATCAAGGGTCTATGACTTTAATCGAAAACGGCTCGGGACCTTCTATGAGCAAAGGCGAGTTGAGGTGATTTATGCGGTTGAAGGTGATACGCTCATCACCGTAACCGCATATGTATTCTACGGCAAATGGGAGGGACAAGAGTGAAGATCTACTACGATGATCGGGCTGATCTTGTCTACCTGCGATTCGATGAGCGGAACCAGGAGTTGATGAACAGGCGGGTGACTGAAGACGTGGTGCTGGACATCGGTGAAGCCGGAAGAATTGTCGGGATCGAAATCCTCGGGGCTTCGAAGCACCTCGACCTGTCGAGGCTTCTTCCAGTCCAGTTCGAACACTCGAAGCCGGGTTGATTCTCCGCTGTGTGTCTCCGTAGCCCGGCGGCTATCGCCAATGGCCTGATCCGGTCCGCCTCCGTTCTTATCACGTCTTATCAACCGACCCAAGCCTGGTGAACCAGACACTCTGGTTTATCTCGTTAAGATGTTTCTCTAGTTTGTCTTGTTGAACGGCTAACCAGAAAAACCAGATAAACTGGCTCAACGGGCATAACCGGCTCAACGGGCTCCACCAGATGAACCAGACAAACGAGACAAACCAAACAAACGGCGCCTTGCGCTGGTTTGCTCTCCGTACTCGCTCCCGCCACGAAAAGCTTGTCAGGGACCGCCTGGCGGCGCAGGGGATCGAGCAGCTTCTTCCTACGGTGAAGAAATTGAGCCAATGGAAAGATCGCAAAAAGGAAGTCGAGGCTCCATTGTTCTCGGGCTACTGCTTCGCCCGGTTTGCCTGGCCGGACCGCCTCGCGGCGCAGACAATCTCCGGCGTGGTGGAAATCGTCGGGGGCGGTGATCGTCCCGAGCCGATTCCTGACGAGGAGATCGAAGCCCTGAAAACGCTCATGGCCAGCACCCTGCGTTATGACGCGCACCCGTACCTGCACGAGGGCATGACTGTTGAAGTAGTTCGCGGCCCCTTGCAGGGCGTGCATGGAATCCTGTTGCGTAAGGAAAAACGTCATCGGCTGGTCATCGCCGTGCATCTGATCCAACAGGCCGCAGCGGTCGAAATCGATGTGTCTGACGTGGCGCCAGCTTAGAGAAATGAAACCGTATCGGGATTTATCAACGCCCCAACGGGCGTGGGATTTTGTTGTGATCGGTGCCGGCGTGATCGGCGTGTCGATTGCCCGGGAACTCAAGCGCCGGCACGGCGGGCATGTCCTGGTGATCGAAAAGGAAGATTCGGCCGGCCGGCATGCCAGCGGGCGAAACAGCGGCGTGCTGCACACCGGCGTCTATTACACGGCCGGTTCGCTTAAGGCGCGTTTGTGCGTGGAAGGCAACCGGCGGATGCGGGAGTATTGCCTGACCAACCGGATTCCCATGGTCGATAAAGGGAAGGTCATCGTTACGCGCCATGAAGGGGAATTGCCCGCCTTGCGTGAACTGCATAAGCGGTCGCAGGCCAACGGGGTGCGTGTCAGCCTTATTGATGAGCAGGCGTTGCACGAAATCGAGCCCTGCGCGAAAACCGTCGGCCAGGCGTTGTTTGTGCAGGATACCGCCGTGATCAATCCGCAAAAGGTGATGGAGGCGATGGTGGCCGAGGCGGCACGCGAGGGCGTGGAGTTTCGGTATGGCTGCGCGTGGGGCGGTGCGAGGCGGGACGGCGTGGTGGAGACGTCGCAGGGACAGATCGCATATGGGCATCTCGTCAATTGCGCCGGTCTGTTTGCCGATCGGGTTGCCCATGCCTATGGCGTCGGGCGACAGTACCGCATTCTGCCGTTTCGCGGGCAGTTTTATCTCCTTCGGCCGCAGTCCAAGGTCCGTGTGAACGGCAACATTTATCCCGTGCCCGACCTGCGCAATCCGTTCCTGGGCGTGCATTTTACGCGCCGGCCTGAAGGGGAGGTGACGGTCGGTCCCTCGGCGCTGCCGCTGCTGGGGCGCGAGCAATACCGCGGTCTTCGGGGCGCCAATATGTCCGACAGCGCGGCGATGGTCCGCTATCTGGCCCGCCTGTTCGGGAGAAATCTGGACCACTTTCGGTCCATTGCCTGGAAAGAAGCGGTGAAAATGTCGCGATTGGGTTTCTACCGGGAAGCCGTGGGACTGGCCGACGGGCTGGAACTGCGTGACTTGCTGCCGGGAAAAGAACCAGGCATCCGCGCGCAACTGGTCAATACCGGCACGGCCGAGCTCCTGAGCGATTTCGTGATCGAGCATGGACCGCAGTCCACCCATGTCCTGAACGCCGTGTCCCCTGCATTCACGTCGTCCCTGCCCTTTGCGGATTATGTCGTCAGCGCGATGAAATTAGACCACTGACTGGGCTGGGTGTTAATACGCAAAAGAATGCTCTTGATGCCGGTTCTTTAGCCATGCTAATCAAGCTCATACATTGACGGAGGTGACAGCGACCATGACTCATGCAGCCCAGTATTTTTCAGAAGCGCGGCAGATTGCCGAACGCATTGATTACGAGACGATCGAGCGTATCGCGGAGGGGTTGGCCGACCTCCGCGCCAGGAACGGACGGCTGTTTCTGCTCGGCGTCGGCGGCAGCGCTGCGAATTGCAGCCATGCCGTCAACGATTTTCGCAAGCTCTGCGGGATTGAAGCCTACACGCCGGTGGACAACGTGTCGGAGTTGACCGCGCGCACGAACGATGAAGGATGGGAAACCGTCTTTGCCGCGTGGCTGAAAGTCAGCCGCGCGAACAATCAAGACGCAATCTTCGTGTTTTCCGTGGGTGGCGGGGATGCGGAAAAGAACATCAGCGTCAATCTGGTTCGCGCGCTCGACGAAGCGAAGAGGCGCGGCCTGAAAATTTACGGTGTCGTCGGCCGGCAGGGCGGCTACACCAAGCAGGCGGGCGATGCCGTCGTGGTGGTTCCGACGGTCAACGCCGCGCACGTGACGCCGCACACCGAAGCCTTCCATGCCGTCGTCTGGCATTGCCTGGTGTCGCATCCCAAGTTACAGATCGTCGGCACCAAGTGGGAGACCGCGGTCCAGGCGACCAAACCGTAATCGAGCATGCGCCGGGCTGTTTTTCTGGACCGGGATGGAGTTCTGAATAAAGCGTTTGTGCGGAATGGGAAGCCCTATCCTCCCATGACACTGGATGAGTTCGAGATCTTGCCCGGTGTGGCAGAGGCGTTAAGGGGTCTTAACCGGGCGGGTTTCCTGTTGATCGTCGCCACCAACCAGCCGGATGTGGCGAGCGGGAAACAGCGGCGCGAGGTGGTAGAGGCGATGCATGACAAGCTGAGGGCAGAACTTCCGCTGGACGACATCAAGGTGTGTTACGAGATCGATGGTCCAACCAGCACCTGCTACAAACCGAAGCCCGGTATGTTGCTGGAAGCATCGCGCGAGCGGGAGATTGATTTGACGCGCAGCTACATGGTGGGCGACCGCTGGCGCGACGTGGGCGCCGGCCGGCGGGCCGGGTGCGTGACCATTTTTATCGACCGGGGCTATACCGAGCCCTTGACGGAGACACCGGACACAACCTGCGCTGACCTGCCGCAAGCAGCGGCCTTTATTCTGAAACATTCATCTGCAGTTAACCCAAGCTAAGGAGACGATGATGTCCAAGCATTCCGATCTGAAAATCAAGATTTTCGCAGACGGTGCCGATCTGGCTGGCATAAAGGACATGTATGCCAAGCCCTGGATCAAGGGGTTCACGACCAATCCGACGCTCATGCGCAAGGCGGGTATCACCGATTACAAGGCGTTCGCGCAGGAAGTGCTGCGTGTCGTTTCGGACCGGCCGGTGTCCTTCGAGGTGTTTGCCGACGAGTTTGACGAGATGGAAGCACAGGCGATGGAAATCAATTCCTGGGGTCCGAACGTCAACGTCAAGATCCCGGTGACCAACACCAAGCGCCAGTTTGCCGGCCCGCTGATTCAGCGCCTGTCGGAGGCCGGCGTGCAGTTGAACATCACGGCGGTGCTCACACTCGATCAGGTGAAGGGGATCGCCGATCATCTGTCGAGCAAGACGCCGGCGATCGTGTCCATATTTGCCGGCCGGATCGCCGATACCGGAACCGATCCGGTGCCGGTCATGCGCCAGGCGTTGAGCATCATGAAAGACAAACCCAAGGCGGAGTTGCTGTGGGCCAGCCCGCGCGAACTGCTCAACATCGTGCAGGCGGACGAGATCGGCTGCCACATCATTACCGCGACCAACGACATCCTGAACAAGCTGTCGTTGCGCGGGAAGGATCACGGCGATTACTCGCTGGAGACGGTCCAGATGTTCTACAAGGATGCGTCAGCGGCAGGCTACACCATTTCGTGCGTGAAACGCACAGTGTCGGCCTGAGGCAAGCTCGGTTATTTATTCAATGGAGGACACGGTCTTGAAAAATGTTTTAATTTCCGGCGGAGCCGGATACGTCGGGACGCTGCTGGTGCCGCAGTTGGTGGCGGCGGGATACAACGTCACGGTTTACGACACCATGTATTACGGATGCGAACTGAAACCGCAGCCAGGGCTGCGCATCATCCAGGGCGACATCCGCGACACCGCCAAATTCAAGGAGGCCTGCAAGGGGATCGACGCGGTCATCCAGTTGGCGTGCATTTCCAACGACGCCGGATTCGAGCTGGACGAGAAGCTCAGCGAAGAGATCAATTACAAGTGTTTCGAGCCGATGGTGCTGGCGGCGAAGGCGCAGGGAGTGAAACGATTCATTTATGCTTCCTCGTCCTCGGTCTATGGCTATTCCGAGTCCCCGCGAGTGACGGAAGAGCATCCGCTCGTGCCGCTGACGCTCTATAACAAGTTCAAGGGACTGTGCGAGCCGCTGTTGTTCAAGCATCAGTCCAAGGATTTTGTCTGCGTGACGATCCGGCCGGCCACGATCTGCGGGTACAGCCCGCGGCAGCGGCTCGACCTGTCGGTCAACATTCTCACCAACCATGCGATAAACAACAACAAGATCACCGTGTTCGGAGGGGAACAGCAGCGTCCCAACCTGCACATCCAGGATATGTGCGACCTCTACAAGTTGCTGCTGGAGCTGCCTAACGACAAGATCGCCGGCGAGACGTTCAATGCCGGCTATCAGAACCAGAGCATCATGGACATTGCCACAATCGTCAAAAAAGTGGTGCAGGAGGAGTTTCCGGAGAAAGGGGACATCCCCATCGTGACGACACCCTCGAACGACACGCGGTCGTACCGCATCACTTCCGATAAGATTGCGGCCAAGCTCGGCTTTAAGCCGAAACGCGCCATCGAAGATGCGGTGCGGGACCTCTGCAAGGCGTTCAAGGATGGCAAGCTGCAGAACAGCATGACCGACGACAAGTATCACAACGTGAAAGTGTTGAAGCGGACCCGGGCGTCATGAAATCGGGACAGCCGCTGGCCGTCGTCACCGGCGGAGCGGGATTTATCGGCAGCCACATGGTGGACCTGCTGGTCGAGCGGGGCTTCCGCGTCCACGTCATTGACAATCTGGTCGGCGGGCGGGCCGCGAATCTGGCGCAGCACAAGAGCAATCCCGGCGTCGTGCTGGACGAACGTGACGTTCGCGCGCTCGCGCCGGACGACAAGTTGTTTGCCGATGCGCAGTTCGTGTTCCACTTCGCCGGGATCGGCGACATCGTCCCCTCGATCGAACAGCCGGCGGAGTATATGTCGGCCAACGTGCAGGGAACTGTGCACGTGCTGGAAGCGGCGCGGCACGCCGGCGTACGCAAAGTCGTGTATGCTGCCTCGTCGTCCTGCTACGGGCTGGCGGCCGTGCCGACCCGTGAAGATCACCCCATCGCCCCGCAGTATCCCTACGCGCTCAGCAAGCATCTCGGCGAAATGGCCGTATTTCACTGGCACAAGGTCTACCGCCTGCCGGCGAATTCGATCCGTATCTTCAATGCGTACGGGACGCGTTCGCGCACGTCAGGTGCCTATGGCGCGGTTTTTGGCGTGTTCCTGAGGCAGAAGCTGGCCGGCAAGCCGTTTACCGTGGTCGGCGACGGCACACAGAAGCGCGATTTTCTCTATGTCACCGATGTGGCGGCAGGATTTCTCGCCGCAGCGGAGACCGACAAGGTTGGAGAGGCCTGGAATCTTGGAGCCGGAAATCCGCAGTCGGTGAATCGTCTGGTCGAACTGCTCGGAGGCGAAGTTGTTCGCCTGCCCAAGCGCCCGGGCGAGCCGGAATGCACCTGGGCCGACACCGGCAAGATCACGCGGGAGTTGCACTGGAAGCCCGCGGTGTCCTTCGAGGAGGGCGTCCGCCGCATCGTCGCCGACATCAATTACTGGCGCGACGCGCCTTTGTGGGATCCGCAGTCCATTGCAGCAGCCACGAAAACCTGGTTCCAATATCTGGGGAGCAAGTAGGCGACCATGATTCCATCACTGAGCGAGCGATATAAACATAAGATCAAGACCGTCGAAGAACTCTGTCGGATTATCGGTCCGCGTCCACGCCAGGAGAAGGTGATCATGTGCCACGGCGTGTTCGACGTGGTGCATCCGGGGCACCTCCGTCACCTGATCTACGCCAAGAGCAAGGCCGACATTCTGGTTGCCAGCCTCACGGCGGACAAGCACATCAGCAAGGGGCATCATCGGCCTCATGTCCCGCAAGACCTGCGCGCGTTGAACCTTGCGGCCTTCGAGGTCGTGGATTATGTGGTCATTGATGGCAACGCCACGCCGATCAAAAACATCGGTAAGTTGCAGCCGGATTTCTTTGCTAAGGGCTATGAATATACGACCGGCGGCCTGCCAGCGAAGACCCAGGAAGAAGCAGATGTGCTGCATTCCTACGGCGGCGAGATTATCTTTACGCCGGGCGACATTGTGTATTCCTCGACGAAACTCATCGATCTGGCGCCTCCGGCGATCAAAATCGAAAAGTTGCTGACACTGATGGACTCCGAAATGTTGACGTTCAATTCGCTGCGGGACTGTCTCGACCGCCTCAAAGGCAGGCGGGTCCACGTCGTCGGCGATACCATTGTGGACAGTTACACTCAAACGGCGATGATCGGTGGCCAGACCAAGACGCCGACCATGAGCGTCCTATACGAGCGGCGCGACGATTACATCGGCGGGGCGGCGGTTGTCGCCGAACATCTGCGGGCCGCCGGGGCGGAAGTCATTTTCTCCACGGTGCTGGGAGAAGATGCGCAGAAAGAATTCGTACTGAATGGTCTGAAGAAATCCGGCGTGCAGTGCCGCCCGGTCATTGATTCGACGCGGCCGACCACCAATAAGAACGCGATCGTCGCGGGCGGCTACCGGCTGCTCAAGATCGATACGCTGGACAACCGGTCCATCTCAGACGATATTCTGGAAAGGCTCGCGCAGGCGGTTTGTGAGACGGCCTGTGACGCCGTGGTCTTCAGCGATTTCCGCCACGGGATTTTCAACCGCCGGACCATTCCGCGGCTCATCGCGGCGATCCCTCCAAATGTATACAAGGTGGCGGACAGCCAGGTGGCCAGCCGTTGGGGCAACATCACTGAGTTCAAGGGGTTCGATCTCATCACGCCGAACGAGCGCGAGGCCCGCTTCGCGCTGGCCGACCAGGATTCCGGTCTCCGACCGCTTTCTTCTGATCTCTACGATCAGGCGCAATGTAAAACTCTGATGCTCAAACTTGGCGAACGAGGGGTGCTGACCTGCCGGAACAGCGATCATGAGGCGCTTGATTCTGTTGTCATCGTAGATTCTTTTGTTGAGCGGCTGGTGGACGCTGTAGGCGCTGGAGACGCACTGTTGGCCTACGCCACCTTGTCCATGCTGGTGACAAAGTCTGAGGCCGTGGCAACCATTCTAGGTTCTATGGCGGCGGCCTGCGAGTGCGAGTACGATGGCAATATTCCTGTCACGCCGGACGACGTGCGCCGCAAGATTGACGCCGTCGAACGACAAGCGAATTTCCACTGAGCAAAGAACGGGGTAAGGGATAGCGGGGTAGAGGGGTAACAGTAGTCTTTTATTCCTTCCGCGCTTCTTTCCCTCTATCCCTTTACCCCTTATCTCTATTACCCCTGCGAAGCAAATGAAAGCCATCGTCATCGGTTTTGGAGTCCAGGGACACAAGCGCCGTAAATTTGCCGGTCCGGACTACGTCGCCTCTGTGGACCCGGTCAATAAAGAAGCGGAGTACCGCGCTGTCGAGGACGTGCCGCTGTCCAGCTACGACACGGCGCTCGTCTGCATCCCCGACGAGCCCAAGATCGAGGTGCTGACCTACCTGTTGAAGCACGGCAAGCATGTGCTCGTGGAGAAGCCGCTCTGGGCGTCGGACGATCGGCAGATCGGATCGCTCGAGCAGCTCGCGCGCGCCAAGGGCGTGGTCTGTTACACGGCCTACAATCATCGCTTCGAGCCGCATTATGTCCGGATGCGCGACCTCATCGCCTCCGGCAAACTGGGAACGATCTATCGCTGCCGCATGTTCTACGGCAACGGCACCGTGCGGCTTGTGCGCGATTCGGCCTGGCGCGACCAGGGAGCGGGCGTCCTGCCGGATCTCGGCTCGCATCTGCTGGACACCGCCAAGTTCTGGTTCGGTGACCTCGGCGAGGATTTTCAGATCCTGTCCGCTGACTGCTTTGAAAACCGCGCGCCCGATCACGTGGTGATGGCGTCGAAGACGACCAGGCCCAAACTGGAATTTGAAATGACTCTGCTGTCCTGGCGCAACCATTTCACCTGCGACATCCTGGCCGAGAAAGGCACCGCGCACATCCGTTCGCTCTGCAAGTGGGGGCCGACCACCTTCACGTATCGCGAACGAATCCTGCCGTCCGGACGCCCACCGGAGGAATCTGTCACGCTCGTGCAGGACGATCCGACCTGGGCGCTCGAGTACGCGCATTTCAAGACTCTCTGTGAACGGGGTGCGGAGACAGACCTGTCCAACGACCTGTGGCTGAACAGCCTCCTGCGCCGGCTGGGTCGGGATGCGCAAAAGGAAGCGGCGACGTGAGCAAGCCCGTCATCGGCTTCGCCGGCATGACCCACCTCGGCATCAATTCCGCCGCGGCAGCCGCCGGACGTGGATTCGACACCGTCTGCTTCGATGCCGATGCCGCTGGTATTGCCCGGTTGAAGTCGGGCACGCTGCCGGTTGTGGAGCCGGGGCTGCCGGAACTGCTGGAGCAGAACAAATCACGCATCACGTACACGGCCGACGGTGCAGACTTGAAGCGCTGTGGTGTCGTCTACATCGCCGCGGACGTGCCGACCGACGATCAGGGGCAGAGCGACCTCTCAAGCATCCGGGCGTTGATCGACACCGTCGCGGCAGGATTGGGACGCGAGGCGATCCTGGTGATTCTTTGCCAGGTGCCGCCGGGGTTCACGCGCAGTCTCGCGCTGCCGAAAGAACGGCTCTACTATCAGGTCGAGACGCTGATTTTCGGACGGGCGGTGGAGCGCGCCATGCATCCCGAACGCTTCATCGTCGGCTGCGCCGAGCCGGACCGGCCGATCCCGCAGGCCATGCACGCTTTTCTGTCAGCGTTCAGCTGCCCGATTCTGCCCATGCGGTACGAAAGCGCCGAGCTGGCCAAGATTTCGATCAACTGCTGTCTCGTGGCATCGGTCACTGTCGCCAATACGCTGGCCGAACTCAGCGAGCGGATCGGCGCCGACTGGTCTGAAATCATACCGGCGCTCAAACTCGACAAACGCATCGGGCCGCACGCGTACCTTGCGCCGGGCCTCGGCCTGGCCGGAGGCAACCTGGAGCGGGACCTGGCAACGATCCTGCGCTTCTCGGAGGCGACGGGCAGCGAAGCTGGCCTCGTCGAATCGTTCATGCAAAACAGCCGCCACCGGCGCGATTGGGCGCTCCGGACACTGCACGAGCAGGTGCTGGTGGAGAATTCCAAGGCGGTCATCGGCGTGCTCGGCCTGGCCTACAAGGAAAACACCCATTCGACCAAGAACTCGCCGTCGCTGGCTCTGCTGGCTCGTCTCGCACCGTGGCGCGTGCGGGTCCATGACCCGGTGGTGCCGGCCTCGGCCGCTGCGCATCCCGATGTCACGGGTTGCGTTTCCGCGCTTGAAGTGGCGAAAGGCTCGGATGCGCTGGTGATCATGACGCCGTGGCCGGTATTTCGCGACCTCAAACCCGACCAGCTCGCCCGCGCCATGGCGGGCCGCGCCGTCATTGATCCCTACCGCGTGCTGGACGGCAAGGCCGTCGCGGCGGCCGGACTGGATTACTTCACGCTTGGTGTCCCGCCCATTCGTGCTTCTCACAATACCCCTCTCCCCTCCAAGGGGAGAGGGTAGGGTGAGGGGAATGTGGAGCCGCGGCGCTTGCGTCAACGTGACTTTGCAAGGTTGCTGCGACGGGATCAAACCGATGTGGAGCGTCTGCTGTGGAAGTGCCTTCGGTCCCGGCGGTTTCAAGGCCTGAAATTCAGACGGCAACATCCGATCGGTCCATATATTGTGGATTTTTGTTGCCCTGAGCGATTGATCGTCATCGAACTCGATGGTGGTCATCATGCGGATCAAAAGCAGGCGGACGGACAGCGCACGGCATATCTGGAGGCCAAAGGTTTTCGCGTTCTTCGCTATTGGGACAATGATGTCATGAGAAATCTGGATGGCGTGGTGGAAGATATCGGTCAGGCTATGAATCACCCTCACCCATCCCCTCTCCCTAAAAGGGCGAGGGCTAGGTCCATCCCCCTCTCCTCTCAGAGGAGAGGGAAGGGGTGAGGAGGCAAGGCCCCCCATGCTAAGCCACTTGAACGATAAACCTCAAAAACCTACCCGCGTCGTCATCATCGGCGCCGGCGGGTTTGTCGGCGGCACGATCAAAAAGCGGCTCGAAGCCGACGGCGTGACGACGCTGCCGCTCACCAGCAAGGAGCTGGATTTGCTGGGGGACGGTGCGTCGGCGAAGCTCAGAGGCCTGCTGAAGCCGTCGGACAGCGTCGTGATGGTGTCGGCGATCGCGCCGGCTAAGAATGTGCCGATGCTGATGCAGAACCTGAAAATGGCCGAAGTGGTCTGCGCTGCGTTCGCCGACGTCGAGATCGCGCACCTCGTTTATATCAGCTCCGACGCCGTCTATGCCGACGACGCGAATCCCGTGACGGAGCGGTCCGTCTGCGCGCCTTCGACGATTCACGGCATGATGCACGCGGCACGCGAGCTGATGCTGAAAAGCTCCACCATGACGCCGGTCGCCATGCTAAGGCCCACGCTGATCTATGGGGCCGACGATCCGCATAACGGCTACGGTCCGAACCGGTTCAGGCGGGAAGCCCAAAAAGGCGGGCCGATTACGATCTTCGGCGAAGGGGAGGAACGGCGCGACCACGTGCTCGTGGACGATGTGGCAAAGATCGCGGCGTTCGCGCTCTCCCATCGCAGCGCCGGCGCGCTCAACGTGGTCACCGGCATCTCCACCTCGTTCCACGACATCGCGCAGATCATTGCGAAGCAATACGGCGTCACCGTGAAAAGCCAGCCACGCCCGGGGCCGCGCCCGCACCTGCTGCACCGTTTCTTCGACATCACCGATTGCCATAAGGCATTTCCGACGTTCCACTACACGCCGCTTGCAGAAGGATTAGAGTTGGTAGCTCGTAGCGAATAGCTGGTAGCTTTCTGGGAGGTTTTGATGGGTGAAGTCAATTTGCTCGCACGATTGCCCAAAGCCAAGCGGAACATCCAAAAACGATCTGAATCGAAAGATCCGGCTGTCGTTGCTATCTCCAAACAATATGGAGAAATGTATTTCGACGGGCCGCGCGAATATGGTTACGGCGGCTACCGCTATGACGGCCGCTGGATTCCCGTCGCCGAGGACATCGTCAAGCATTTCAACCTCAAGGCCGGCGACCGGGTGCTCGACGTCGGGTGCGCCAAGGGTTTCCTGGTCAAGGATCTCATGAAAGTATGTCCTGGGCTTGAAGTCTTTGGGCTGGATGTCTCACTCTATGCGTTGATGCATTGCGAACCAGAAGTCGTCGGCCGCCTGCACCTCGGCACAGCGGAGAAGCTTCCTTTTCCTGATAAGAGCTTCAACGCGGTGCTGTGCATCAACACGGTGCACAATTTCCCCAGACCGCGGGCGATCAAGGTCATGCAGGAAATCCAGCGCGTCTCCGGCGGCAAGGCGTTTGTCCAGGTGGACAGTTACCACACGCCGGAGCAGAAGGAGATTTTTGAGAGCTGGGTGCTGACGGCGGAGTTCTACGATTATCCGGCCGGCTGGGTAAAGCTGTTCCAGGAGGCCGGGTACACCGGCGACTGGTACTGGACGATTATCGAGTGAGTTCCGTAGAATGGCCCCTCACCCCGCCCTCTCCCCATAGGGGCGAGGGAGTATAAATTTGGTTTTCTCTCCCCTGGCGGGGGAGAGGGGAGGGGGAGAGGATAAAGATGAGGGGGCCGAGAAAGTTCGCGGCGATTGAGCGGAATCCTGTGTGAAAGTTGTCGAGTTCGTCATTCTTTTGAGTCCGGATGATCGGTATCGTCACAGACATGTGCGGATCGCTGGTCGGGTGACCGAATTTGTCATTCAGTATGAAGTAAGGCAGGGGGAAGAATGGCTGCCCGTCGTGCGTTATGATACTGCGCATGGATTTGCCCATCGCGATCTGTTCTCATCGAAAAAGGATGTTGAGAAGACGCCGTTAGGAATGAAGGATTTAAACATGGCGCTCACGTTTGCCGAATCTGACTTGAAAGCAAACTGGAAGTGGTACCGCCGACGGTACTGGGAGGAATAAAGATGGAAAACGATGTGGTCGCACGGAACATGATGCTGAGCTTCGAATTCAGCCGGTATCTCATTGACCACCCGGAGATCGAAGCGCAAGTGCCTGAAGGGGCGTGTGTGGTCCTTCTTCCGGAAGATGATCCCGAATTGTGTGCCTACAATCGCCGGATTTGCGAAGAAAAACGGGCGGCCGGTCAACCGGTCATGTATATCCGGTTGAGCTCGCTCTTGCCGGAGCAACGATCGAGGATAGCCGGTATCCGAATTGAACCTGCACCGGTAAGCTGAGGGGACTTCCTTTCTCTCACTTCTCCAAGATTCCTCTCCCCCTCTCAGGGGGAGAGGGGAAGGTGAGGGGCGAGATTAGGGTGAGCCGAGGAGAACCAGCGTATTTTCAGAACGGAGGGATGAGTCCTATGAGTGGAACCGGGCAGGCAAAGACATTTGACGCGGCGGCGGCGCGACAACGCTGCCTCAAATTCCGTCGGCGCATATTGGACGTCTCCCAACAGGTCACAGCGCTGCACATCGGTGGGGCCTTCTCGTGTCTGGAGATCGTGGATGTGATTTATAACGGACTCATGCGGCGGGAGAACGGGAAGTCGTCCGATACCTTCTTGATGTCCAAGGGCCATGGCTGTCTGGCGCAGTACGTGACGCTGGAATCGCTGGGCATCTTGACCAGAGAGGATCTGGACGCCTACTGCACGCCAGGGGGAAAACTCGGCGTGCATCCGGACTACGGCGTGCCGGGCATCGAGGCCTCGACGGGCTCCTTGGGGCACGGACTGCCGATGGCGGTGGGAATGGCCTATGCCGAGAAAATCAAAGGGACAGGGGGGAGGGTGTACACCGTCCTCAGCGATGGAGAGGTTCAGGAAGGGTCCACATGGGAAGCCGTGTTGATGGCATCCTCCCTGGGCGTGACGAACCTCGTCGCCTTCATTGATTACAACGATTTTCAGAGTCTCGGAAGAACCAGCGAAACCCATCCGACCTTTTATCCCTTGACCGACAAGTTCCAGAGTTTCGGCTGGGACACGGCCGAGATCAATGGACATGATGCCGGGGCCCTGCATCAGGCAGCCGTCTCAGGCAGCGGGAAAAAGCCGATGATGGTCGTCTGCAGGACGGTGAAAGGACGCGGGGTGAGTTACATGGAAAACGTGCCGATCTGGCACTATCGCGCGCCCAACAAGGACGAGTATGCGAAGGCAATCGCCGAACTGCGGGAGGTGTCGTCGTGAGGAACAAGTTTGCGGAAACCCTCTATGAGTGCGCGCAGGGCAACCCCAAGATTGTGATCGTGGTGGCCGATATCTCACCGGCAGGCAGCATGGAAAAATTCAGGAAAGAGTATCCTGAACGCTTCATCAATGTCGGCGTGGCCGAGCAGGTCATGATCGGCATCTGCGCGGGCATGGCGCTCAAGGGATTCCAGCCCTTCGCCTATACGATCGCGACCTTCACACTGTACCGCCCGTTCGAGTTCGTGCGGGATGACTTGGGTTATCAGAATCTTCCGGTCACCATCGTCGGAATTGGCGGCGGGGTGGTCTATTCAACGCTGGGCGGTACGCACCATTGCCAGGAGGATATCGCCATTGCCGGCGCGATTCCAAACATGTCCATCATCGCTCCCTGCGATCCGCTGGAAACGCGGGAGGCGACGATCTACTGCGCGAAGCAGCGCAGGGGGCCGGTGTACCTCAGGCTCGGGAAGGCGGGAGAGCCGGTCTTCACCGACAAGGCTGTGGACCCCTGGCAGTTCGGGAAGATCCGCTATCTTAGAAAGGGGAAAGATGTCTGCATTCTGAGCTATGGCATCATCATGAAAAAGGCGGCGGAACTGGCGGATCGTTTTGAGCAAAAGGGTAAGTCTGTTTCACTTGTGTCCGTCCACACCATGAAACCGTTGGACCGAGCCGGCATCGAAGCAGCGCTTAAGGCTCACCGGCAGGTCGTTGTGATCGAGGAGCATGCCCCGCAGGGCGGTCTTG
>MHEU01000010.1:74918-78543 GCA_001805245.1 Nitrospirae bacterium RIFCSPLOWO2_02_FULL_62_14
TGGGATAGCCAGGCCTCCTGTGATTTGAAAACCTTTACCCTCCAGGACGAATTTATCCACAATTACGGTAGCCATGACGAGCTGCTTGCGGCCCACGGGCTCGACGTCACGAAAATCATCCAGCAGTTGAGTTTGTGATCATCCAGGTCAGTAGACAGTCCGGGGCTGGGAGAGGGCTGCAGGCTGGTCCACGTGCCTGCTTGAAGGCAGGGCTTCATCCTCCCATTTTCGCGGCCAAGGAAATCTTATGATCGGCGGTCATTCGGCTCAAACAGTCGGCACTCCGAATTCGGTCGTGCCTGCTCCTAAGAGCGCTGCCCAGACCTCTCTCGATGATGAGAGGACGATGGACAAGGTGTTTACCGAGTTGCGCCAACTGTCTATATTGCAGTTCCTCATTGAGCGGTTTCTAGGAAACTTCGGCTGGTCGAGCCAGGAGTATCGAGGGTTCGATCATATCAAGTCCGAGTTTGCACGCGGGACCGTGGAGCAACGCTTGAACGAATTGGCCCGTATGGTACCGGAGGAGTCCCCGTTGGGCATCAGGATGCGGGCGAGCTTCATAACGGACCAGTTTGCCAGGGCCGGCCAGGCTGATGTGGACCCTGTCAGTATCAAAAACGGCGGACCGGGGTTTGCAGGGCGCGTCAGGTACTTGCTTGCACTTGACGCAATGAAGAGGGGAGCTTCGGAGAAGGCTGTGGACCTTCTGGCCTCGGTTATCGCCGACAATCCACTGTGCGGCTCTGCTTATTTATTCACAGGCAAATTATTTTTCAAGGCGGGGCAAGGGCAATTGGTCCTAAGCAACATGAGCATGGCATTTCTTCATCCGGAGGATTTCTGGCTCAATGTCGGGCACAGTGCATTCGATCCGGTGGAGTTGGGGGAGTGGAAAGGATACCGACTGGTGTTTTATCAATCGGAGTTTTTCGCCGTGCCTGGCACAGGGGATTACTTTTTCCATCTCTCCGGTGAGCACAATGTACTGTGCCGGAACACGGTCGCGTCGCGCGTGCGGCGAACACTGTTGAGGATGCTCCCTGAGGGAATGGTATCCCTGCTACGGTGGGTGGTGTATTCAACGCCATTGCACCATATCATCGTTAAGCCTGCTTCGTTCGCGGGATTCTTGCACGAAAAACATTTGATCGCACTTCTGTCTGATATCGATCATTGTCCGATGGTTGAACGGGCGGTCTCGAGGATGACTCGCTAATGGGTGGCTTTTCTTTGAACTGTGACGGGATTGAGGTCGGCTTGCAGGATGATCCTTGGAATGAATGAGAAGACGAAAATCCTTATGGTGACAGCGGTGTGGGGGGATTGGCATATCAATGCTCATTTAACGACCAATCTTCCCACCTTGATGTCGCCGAAAAATTTACCGGCATTGGCCCATCGCTGCGATCTGACATATCGAGTGTATACACATCGGCACGATGTAGCACGGCTGATGATGTCGCCAATCATGCAGGAACTATCCAGCATGGCGCTGGTCGAGGTCGAGACTCTCGCTGAGGAGAAACTGAAGAATCCAATTGCCACCCATCAATGGGCCTGGGAACAGACAATCAGCGACGCCGAGAAATCCGGGCGGTACGTCCTGTTGATGCCGCCGGATGTCGGCTGGGCCGAGGGTTCCTTCGCACACGTGGCGGATCTGCTGGAGGCTGGCAAGAAAGCCATTTTCATGACCTATCTTCGGGTGGTCAGCGATACCTTTGTTCCGGCCCTCCACGAGCGACGCGATGGATCCACTGGGGCTATTACCGTCTCAGGGGGTGACATGATGGCGCTCGCACTGCGGCACCTGCACCCGCTTATGGCGGCCTACTGTCACGACAGTCCGTATTTCCCCGGTCATGCCGAAATGGTTCTGTGGCCAGTCCGCCACGAGGGACTGCTCGTCCGCGTCCTCGCACGCGAAATGTTTCTGTACGATCCAGGTCATATCAAGTTGACGCCACAATTGTTGATGGACGGCAATTATGATCCTCGAGAAGTTGTGTTTATTAACGATTCCGACAAGCTATTTGCCGTCAGCCTCGCATCGATCGGCAAAGATGCCGTGTGGCACACGGAATATCGCAAGCCAACGCCATTGAATCTGGCGCGCTGGTGGTTGAAATACGACAGCCCGTCGAATGACTTCATCGCAGGCACGCATATTCGTTGGCATATGGGTATGCTGACTGCCAAGTCATGGCGACGGCAGGAACTTAGATCGGATTGCCTGATCCGAGACACGATTGCCGCGCGCGAGGGCATGCGAATCTGGCAGAAATTCAACGCCATGGGGTGTCACAGCGCGGCGTCGATACTGGCCGTGGCGACAGGGATGGATTTGTTGGCGAAGGCATTTCGGAACCCATCTCCCGCTGTCATTTTTGTACCCTCGGATAAGGCACTGAAACGGCTTTCGGAAGAAACCATTCAGAATCTTGCAACGTCAGGAAACGTCCATCATCTCCTCACGTTTCTACGGCATCATGTCGCGTTCGAAACCGAGAGCCGTCTTTCTGCGATTGACCGGATGTGCTCCGGTTCGTATCTTGAGCTTGTCACGGCATCTGGCCGCCAGGTGATGCTTGAGCAGTCCGGGGAGCGTCTGACCGTCGCCGGTGTGGATATTATGGGGACGGGGCACCGTGCCGGACGCTATCTGATCTATCAAATCAATGGCATTCTTGATCCTGCCATGGCTGAGATGACGCAGACGGAGCATGCCCGGATTTGAAACTTCCTGTGCGCGTACTAGTGACCGGGGCTAGAGGATTTAGCGGAACCAATGTCATTCGCGCACTGCTGGCTGCCGGGCATGAAGTGTATGCGGTTGCAGGTCGTAAGGGAACGGACCGCCTGAGACATGATCAGAAGACGACGCCGAATTTGACGGTGCTTGTTGGCGATCTCGCGGAGCGGGTATCTCTTCCGGATTGCGTGGATGCAGTCGTGCACACTGCCGCTGTGTCTCCGGGGCCCGGAATTGTGGCCACGGCTGACGATTTTGCCAGGAACAATACGGAGGTAACGCGCCGGCTGGTGCGCTGGGCCAAGGACCATGGGGCGAAAGTCTTCATCTATTTTTCCAGCGTATCCGTATTCGGTCGGATCGACGGCCCGGTTGTGGATGAGAAAACGCTGAGAGTGGAGCCGGATGCTTACGGCGTGTCCAAGTGGATGGGAGAGGTTTTTCTGAGCGAACAGGAGGCGGCCCTAGCGTCCCTGTCGCTGAGATTGCCGAGCGTTATCGGTCCCAAGGCGGTCAGAAACTGGCCGTCGACGATGGTTGACATGGCGAAAGAAGGCAGGGAGATCGTCTTTTTTCACGGAGATGCCGCGTACAATAATGCAGTCCATGTTGACGATCTGTGCCGGTTGGTCGTCGGAGTGCTCGCGATGGATCTCAAGGGGCACGACGTGGTGACGCTGGGGGCGGATGGGACGATGAAGGTGCGGGATATGGTGTCCGCGATCGCGCGGGGATTCGGCAATCGCTCTCCGATCCGGGAAATCCCCGCACCACGTCCGGCGTTTACGATCTCCAGTGAGCGGGCGAAACAGCGGTATGGGTATCAACCGATGGCCATGCCCGACATGATTGCAAGGTTCGTGGCGGAAA
>MHEU01000010.1:78625-79563 GCA_001805245.1 Nitrospirae bacterium RIFCSPLOWO2_02_FULL_62_14
GCGCCGTTTCTCGGTGGAGGCGTACGAACCCGCTACCATGGAGGCCATCCGTTCACGTTCGGACCGCGTCATTTTCTGACGCCGAAAGAGCACGTCTATGCGTTCCTGAATAAGTATGTGCCGTTGAGAAGCTGCGCGGACCATGAATTCCTGACCTATGTCGAACGCGATTCGCAGTTCTACCATTACCCGATCCATCGCGACGACCTGCCGAACATGCCTGAGGCCAAGCAGATCGAATCGGAACTCAACGCCGTTAACATGGCCGCGATCGCTCGTGTATCGAAGGGCGAACTGGATAAAATGACGCCGGCCGAGATCAGGCGGCTCAATCTAGCGAAAGACGCCAAGAACTTTGAGGAATACTGGCTGTACTGCATCGGAAAGACGCTCTACGATAAGTTTGTCGATAACTATTCACGCAAGATGTGGTTGGTTGAGACGAATAAGCAGATCGACGATTTTTTGTGGTCGCCCAAAGGCGTCACAATCAAGGAAGGGCCCCGCGCAGCCTGGAATACCGCCATATCTGCCTATCCCATTGCCTTCAATGGGTACGACGACTACTTCAGGATTTCGACCGCAGAGGCGACGGTCCTACTGAATACGGAGATCGAGCAATACGATATTCCGAAGAAGACGGTCGTGATCAAAGGGCAGAAGAAGACCTATGACGTCATCGTGAATACGATCTCGCCGGATATTCTGTTCAACTTCTGTTACGGTGAATTGCCCTATATGGGGCGCGAACTCTACCCGATCATGTTGCCGATCGAATTTGCGATGCCGGAGCATGTGTATTTCTGCTACTATGCCGGCAAGGAGCAGTTCACTCGGATTGTGGAGTACAAGAAGTTTACCCGCTACAAGGCGCCGACAACGTTGATCACACTGGAAGTGCCGTCCCGCAAGAATAAACTGTATCCGATGCCGTTCGA
>MHEU01000011.1:0-8998 GCA_001805245.1 Nitrospirae bacterium RIFCSPLOWO2_02_FULL_62_14
TGCGCAAGAATGACAGGCCGGATAGCCTTCGGAAGGCCGTCCGGCACAAGGGTGCGGGGGCAGTCATCTGACAGAGGGAGGGATTCGATGGTCGTGGATTCCATCTTGAGGGCGTTGAAGATTCTGATCGTGGATGATCAAGAAGCGAACGTGCTGCTGCTGGAAAGAATCCTGGCCAAAGACGGTTATACGAACCTGAAGGCCACGACCGACAGCCGACAGGCCCTGTCGCTCTTTCTGGGCTTCGAGCCCGACATCCTGCTGCTGGACCTCATGATGCCGCACCTCGACGGGTTCGCGGTCATGCAACAGTTGCAACCGAAAATCCCGCCGGGAAGTTTCTTTCCCATCCTGGTCATCACCGCTGACGTCTCGACACCGACCAGACACCGTGCGCTGGCCGACGGCGCGACCGATTTTCTGACCAAGCCGATTGACGCCACTGAAGTCGTCCTCCGCGTCCATAATCTGCTCAAGACGCGCTACCTCCACCGCCAACTCGAGGGTGAAAACGAGCGGCTGGAGGTCAAGGTACGGGAGCGCACCTGGGAGCTGGAGGGCACGCAACTGGAGGTGCTCGCGCGAATGGCGCTGGCGGCGGAGTACCGCGACGACAATACGGGCCAACACACACGCCGGGTCGGGCACGTGAGCACACTCCTCGCCGAGGCCCTGGGTCTGCCGCTCACGGAGGTCAAGTTGATCCGCCAGGCCGCGCCGCTGCACGACGTCGGCAAGATCGGGATTCCGGACAGCATTCTGCTCAAGCCGGGCAAGCTCACGCCGGAGGAGTTCACTGTCATTAAGACGCACGCGACGATCGGCTCCAACATGCTCGGCGGGGGCTTGTTCACGCTGATGCAAATGGCACAGACGATCGCACTCACGCACCATGAACGGTGGGACGGCACCGGCTACCGCGGGCTCAAAGGCGAGGAGATTCCCTTGCCCGGACGGATCACGACCATGGCCGACGTGTTCGATGCACTGACGCATGAGCGGCCATACAAGAAAGCCTGGCCGATCGCGCAGGTACGGGAGGAGATCGCCAAACAATCCGGGCGGCAGTTCGATCCGCGCATAGTGGACGCGTTTATCCCAATCCTCGACCGCGAAGGTGAACGCCTGCTGACGCTCGGCGAAACCCTTTTACCATCATAATGGAGAAACCCTGCCATGGAATTGATCTGCTCGCAGTGTCGTAAGCCGCTTGTCAAGGCCGTCCGGCGCCAGGGAGGCCTGGATCGCCTGCTGAGCTGGTTCTATGCCTATCCCTTCCGCTGCCAGGTCTGCCAGCATCGGTTTCACCTCATGCAATGGGGCCTCCGCTACATCGAGAGGGACGTGGATCGGCGCGAGTACGAGCGGCGGCCGGTCCAGCTTCCTGCAAAATTGCAGGACGAACAGGGAAGAGAGTACGAAGGGACCGTCCGCGATCTCTCCGTGGGCGGTTGCGCGATGGAGGTGGATGCGCCGCTGCAGAAAGGCACCCTGCTCAGGTTCCAGTTGGACGCCTTGGACAACGAGCCATGCATCACGGTGGAGACAACGATCGTGCGCTCGGCACAGGAGGCACGTCTGAGGTTGGAATTCTTGCGGATGGCCCCAAAAGAGAAAGAACGCTTGAGTCAATTCATCCTGAGTCTCTGGCTGGAAGGCACGCAGGCGGCGCGTCGAGGCTAGCCGGCAGCCGATCCGGTACGCGATACTGATCGTTAGACCATAATGGAGTTTGCCCGAGAACCACTATGCATCGAGTTTGGGCGCTGTGCTAAATTTGTGCTAAAAATTCTCAAAAACGGCCAGATTCGTTCTAACCAGTAGATTCAATAGAAAGTCGGCAACATCTCGATTCGAAAGAAAAGACGGGGAAACCGTCGCAAAATCAAGCCAGTTCAGATACCATACTTTCAGAACTTTTAAGACGAGGGCCCTGGGTTCGAGTCTCAGCCGGCTCACCACTTCATACCAAGGGGTTGCGAGATTTCTCTCGGCCTCAAACTCTCGTTGGCCCGCCGATTACATGACCTCCCTGCCGTGACAGGTCCGATGGGGAATGGATCGCAGCATGGACAAAAAATTTAAGTTTTCGGTGTGGTATCTGATCGCCGCTTTCTGGGCGCTGATCTTTCTGCAGGAAATCTACTTGGCCTCCAAACACCAGGCCGAAATTCCCTACAGCCAATTCCGAAGTTGGGTCGAGCAGAACAAAGTATCCGAAGTGGCGATCAGCGAGACGATCATCCACGGCCAAGTCAAACCGGAGAAGGAAGGCGAGTCATCTCGGCGGTTCACGACCGTACGGGTCCAGGATCCAGACCTCATCCACCTGCTCGAAGAGCATCAGGTGAAATTCGAAGGTGTGGTGGTCAGCACGTTCTGGCGAGACGTGGCCTCGTGGGTCATTCCAATCCTGCTGTTCGCAGGTGTCTGGATCTGGATCATACGGCGAATGAGTGAGGGGCAGGGCGGGCTCATGCGGATCGGCCAATCCAAAGCGAAGATTTACGTGGAAAGGGGGGTTCCCGTTCGGTTTACCGATGTCGCCGGCGTCGATGAAGCCAAAGAAGAACTTAACGAAGTGATCGAGTTTTTGAAAACCCCCGATAAATTCACGAAGGTTGGTGGCAGGATTCCGAAGGGCGTCCTGCTCGTCGGTCCGCCCGGCACCGGCAAGACCTTGCTGGCCAAGGCTGTCGCCGGTGAGGCGGGCGTGCCGTTCTTCTCCATCAGCGGCTCGGAGTTCGTCGAAATGTTCGTGGGTGTGGGTGCCGCGCGTGTCCGCGATCTGTTCGAGCAGGCCAAGAGCAAGGCTCCGTGCATTATCTTCCTTGATGAACTGGATGCGCTGGGCAAGGCGCGAGGCATCGGACCCATGGCTCACGAGGAACGGGAGCAGACGCTGAATCAGCTGCTGGTCGAAATGGACGGCTTCGACTCCCGTGCAGGTGTGATCCTGCTGGCGGCGACCAACCGGCCTGAAATTCTGGACCCCGCTCTCCTCCGCGCCGGACGGTTCGACCGTCACGTGCTCGTAGACCGGCCGGACCGGAAGGGGCGCGTGGCCATACTGAAAATCCATGCCCGGACGGTCACGTTCGAGCCGGACGTGAAGCTGGATACGATCGCCGGGATGACCCCCGGCATGGTTGGAGCCGATCTGGCCAACGTGATCAATGAAGCGGCCCTGTTGGCGGTCCGGCATGGCCGTGAGGCGGTGAGCCAGAAGGAGCTCGAAGAAGCCGTGGAACGAGTGATTGCCGGGCTGGAGAAGAAAAACCGTGTGCTGAACAAGGCTGAACGCGAGCGCGTGGCGCACCACGAGGTGGGACATGCCCTGGTCGCGCTCTCGCTGCCCGGTGCGGATCCGGTGCAGAAAATCTCCATCGTCCCGCGGGGCATCGCGGCGTTGGGCTATACCCTCCAACTGCCCACCGAAGACCGCTTCCTCCTCACCCGCACCGAGCTGGAGACCAAGATTGCTGTCTTGCTGGGAGGGCGGGTGGCTGAAGAGCTGATCTTCGGGGAAGCCTCCACCGGCGCGCACGATGACCTCCGAAAGGCAACGGACATCGCCAAGCGGATGATCAAGGAGTACGGCATGAGCGAGTCGCTCGGCACGGTGGTGCTCGAGCCGTCCGCACCGCCGATGTTTCTCCAACTTCAAGAATCCCCGAGGGCCGGGGACTACTCGGAGCAGACCGCGCGCGAAATCGATTGCGAAGTGCGCCGCCTCATCGAGGTGCAGCGCAGCCTCGTGACGGCGTTGTTAACATCCCTCAAGCCCGCTCTATTGGAGGGCGCACAACGGGTGCTGGAAAAAGAAGTGATCAGCGGAGACGATCTTCGATCGATCCTGACAATGCACAAAGCTGCACCGATCGCGTCCGACTCACCCGCAAGACCGGCGTGATGCTACTTAGGCTGGTCCCTGTTAGCCAAGTGCAGACCCATCTCTTTGACCATGCCGACCGAGAACGATCTAAACGTGTTGCGCCCCCACTCTTCGGTTGCGCCGCGCGCTCGTGATCGTTGTATCGAATTTGACGCGCGCGGATAAAACCCTTAATCTAGCCTCGTTTTTTTGTTCTTCTTCTCAACTCATGAGGTCTCTTGCTCACCATCTCCGAACCGCGTCTCCGCACCTCAGAGCCCGATGCCCCCGTCTTCGGCCCGGTGCGATTCATCGGGCGCGCCGGGCTGGTGAAAAATCTCGCTAGCCGCTGCAGCAACTGGCAGTCCGTCCTGCTCTATGGCGGGCCGAAGCTCGGCAAGACCTCGCTGCTCCTGCAGCTCCGCTGGGTGCTGGAGCGTCAACAGACTCCATCCTGGACGCATCCTGCCGTGCAGTATCTCGATCTGCTCGACCAGGATACCCGTCGCAAGTTTTTGGTCGGGGAGTGGGATCGACCACAAGTATTGCTCCTCGACAATTGCGACGCGCTGATGGCGGAGGGGGACCGGCTGGCAGAGAAGATGAAGCACTATGCCCGGCGTGAAACCGGCAGCCAGGCGGTGGTGTGGGCCGGTGGTCGCGCCTGGTATGAATTCGCGAAAAGCGCGAAGGACGTGTTGAATCTCCAGCTTGCTCCGCTCGCCCTGCTGCTCAACAGCGAAGCGCGTGCGCTCGTGGCGCCGGCGCTTCAGCCGGCGCAGATCGAAGCCGCCCTTCACTACGGCGGGACGCATCCCTACGTGCTCAAAGCGCTGCGGACGCAATTGCTGACGGCGGATCCCAAGGCCGGCCTGAAGCCTGTGATGCGTTCAGCGGCCGGACAACTCGAACCGTTTTTTGAGGTGTGCGTGAAGGCGATGGAACCGGGCGAGCGCAGGCTGTTCCGCTGGCTGGCGAAAAAAGGAAAGCCCGTCAATCCCAGGGAGGCCGCCAAAGCGGTGAAGGCCGGTTCGGTGAAGCAGACGGCAGACGCCCTGTGTTATCTTGGGCTCATCAGCCGCTGGAATCTGGAGGACGGGGCGAAGTTGCATGCGAATTGCAAACTATTCAATGAATGGTACCTTGCAGGACGTTGAAAAATGCCGCCAGCTTTGTTCTCGCGTCGCTCGGACCCTCAACGTACCGAAAAACGTACGCCTCGGGCCCTCGCTCGCTGCGGCCTCGCTGAACGGCCTTTTTGAACGTCCCAGGGGAGAAGATTGGTGGCATTTGAGTCTGAGGAATCATGATTAAAGTAACGCGATCGGCCGTGGAGCACTTGAAGGCGCAGGTCCTCGCGCATCCGGAGGATCCCATCGTCCGGGTGCAGGTGAAAGACCTGGACGATCATCGCCTGGCCTTCAACATCACCCTGGAGGAGAAGGTCCAGCCGGACGATGCGGTGCAGACCATCGACGGACTGACGGTGGCGGTTGCAGGCGGAAGCGCCGCGCGGGTGGACGGCATCACCATGGATTACCAGGAGCCGGGCGGATTCAAGTTCCACCATGCCGACCATCAGGAAGATTCCCGGCTCGATCTGATCAATTTAAATTGACCATACCTTAACCAAGGAGCACACATGGCCGAAGTGACCACTCCCTCCGGATTGACATATAACGATCTGACCGTCGGGACCGGCGCCGAAGCCAAGGCGGGCCAGACTGTCAGCGTGCATTACACCGGCTGGCTGACGGACGGGAAAAAGTTCGATTCGAGCGTGGATCGGAAACAGCCGTTCGAGTTTCCGCTCGGCATGGGTCGGGTCATCAAGGGTTGGGACGAAGGCGTGCAGGGCATGAAGGTCGGCGGCAAGCGCAAGCTGACGATTCCCGCCGCGCTGGGTTACGGCTCCCGCGGGGCCGGCGGGGCGATCCCGCCCAACGCCACGTTGATCTTCGACGTCGAACTGCTGGGCATCAAGTGAAGCTTCCGTTCTTGCATGGGCATCCTGAAGTGGAGAGCGGAACTCTCCGTAGCCTCCTGCCCTCCTTCGCCAAGGCTTCGGAGGGCTCTCCTTGCTATGCATACATGCCCTTCCGGGCAGGGCATGTTGGTGAAGGAGAGTAAGCCTCTTCAAATGGACGGCTCCCGTGAGCAGTTCTTTGCGCCGTGCCCGCGCGGGCTGGAGTCCGTTCTTGCCGATGAGTTGAAGGAACTCGGCGCCCAGGGCCTCGCCCCGACGCCGGGCGGAGTCGGGTTCACCGGCCCCTTCGACCTCTGTTACCGCGTCAACCTCGAGTGCCGGACCGCCAGCCGCGTGCTCTGGCGCATCTGGCAGGGTCCCTATCGTAGCGAACAGGACCTCTACGAGGCGGCTATCGCGCTGCCCTGGTGGGACTGGTTCTCCGCCGATCGCACGATCAAGGTCAAAGTCAGCGCGCAGCAGTGCCCGCTCAAAAGCCTCGACTTCGTCACGCTCCGCATCAAGGACGCCGTCTGCGACAAATTTTTCAGGATCGCCAGGGCCCGCCCCAGCGTGGATACGGCGAATCCGGACGTGCGGATCGACGCGTTTCTGGACGCGACGCACGCCACGCTGTATCTCGATACGTCCGGCGAGCCGCTCTTCAAGCGCGGCTTCCGCGCGGCACGCACCGAGGCGCCGTTGCGCGAGAATCTTGCCGCGGGCATTTTGAAACTGACGGGCTGGACGCCGGATCAGGCGCTGCTGGATCCCATGTGCGGAGGCGGGACGTTTCTGCTGGAGGCGGCCCAGATCGCACTGCGGATTGCACCCGGGCTCGGCCGGCGGTTCGCATTCGAGAAACTGGGCCGGTTTCAGGAACCATTGTGGCGGGCGCTGTGCGAGGAAAGCCGCGCACGGCAGCAGCCGGAGACGCCGCTCGGGATTTATGGCAGCGATGTCAACGGGGCGGTCCTGGATGCGGCGAAGGCCAATCTGAACATGGCGGGGCTTGCGGATGCCGTGACGCTCAAGCAGGTCAGCATCCTCGACATCAAACCGCCGGCGGACGCCGGCATCATGGTCATGAATCCTCCGTACGGCATACGCACGGGCGAGCAGGACGACCTGGCCGGGCTGTACCCGCTCCTGGGAGACGTGCTGAAGCAGCGCTTCGCCGGCTGGCGCGCCTATATCTTCACCGCCGATCTGCGTTTGCCCAAGCTGATCCGCCTGACACCTTCCCGCCGCACGCCGCTGTTCAACGGCGCCCTCGAATGCCGGCTCTACGAGTTCAAGCTTGTGGAGGGTTCGATGCGCCGCAAATTGCCGGCAACAGCGGAAGAGGCGTGACATGGCACAAGGGTTCGCGCTGGCGATCGGCGGGGGAGTCCTCATGGCTGCGATCGGATGCGCGGTCACGCCGCCGGCCGAAGTCCTCCTGGACAGGCAATTGCCGGCCGCGGCGCTGCTTGGTAGGGTCCGCGACGATGTGACGCGTGAGCAGGGCGCGGCGGAGTCCAAGGTCCTGGCGGGGATGGCCGATCCGGCGGCGGATGCCGTCCTGTTCAGGCTGCCGCTCGTCGTGCAGACCCTGGCGGAGCCATGGAAGGGCTTCGAAATTCTCGAGCAGCGGGTGTTGCGCGTGGCGGTGGCGCCCCTGCGGCTCCATCCCGCGGCGGAGCTGGTGACGGCGCTGCAGGACATGCTCGGCCCACCGGCCGCGCTGGGCGAGCTGGCGGCGCCTCCCGTCTCGACCAGACCGGAGGATCACCTTGCCTATATCGAAGCCGTGCTCGTCGAGGCCGGCCGGCATCGGGAACGTGCGATCGAGTCGCTGAGCGAATCCGAGCGGCGGTTTCTCTTCGAGCATGCGCTGTTCCTGGCCGACAACTTTGTGCCGCAACTGTCCGAGCAGAACGAAGACCAGCGCCTCCGCGCGCTGCTCAACAACAGGTTTTTCAAGCTGACGGCCGGTCGAATCAACGGGACGGAACTGCTTGCCGCGGCGCAGGCCGTCGCGAGCCTGGCGGACGAAGACTGGCTGGAGGCGGCGCGTGCGGCCTTGAACAGCCTGCCATCCCGGCCGCAGGCATTGCCCTGGGTGACGGGCGCGGTGTTGCTGGCGAAGGAGACGCCGGCCGGATGGATCGTCATCGGAGGGCGGGACTCCAACACCTATCGTGATGCGGGGCAGCGGGTCGCGCTGCTGCTCGATCTCGGCGGAAACGACACCTATGCCGGCTTTGCCGCTCCGATGGACGAGACGCAGGGCATCAGCGTCGTCATCGATCTCGAGGGGGACGACCTGTACGAGGCGGGTTCGTTGGGACTGGCCGCCGGACGGCTCGGAGTGGGAATGCTGGTGGATCGTGAGGGGAACGATCGCTATCGCCTCGCGTCGGGGAGCGGCGGCGCCGGTTTCGCGGGAATCGGCCTGCTGGTCGACCAGGAAGGCGACGACCGCTACGAAGGATCCCGCTTCACGCAGGGCGCGGCGATCGGTGGAGTAGGCCTGCTTCTGGATCGATCCGGAAACGACGATTACAGCAGCTTCGGCTATGCGCTCGGTTTCGGGGGGCCTCTCGGCATCGGCGCGGTCGTCGATCTTGCGGGCAATGATGCCTATCAATGCGGACAGCGCTACGCGAGCGGGTATAACCTGGTGGAGACGCCCGATGCCAAGCCCGGCGAGGCGCGCTATCAGTATGACTGTTTCGGCATCGGCGCCGGCGTCGGTCAGCGGATCCTGCCGAAGCAGGATCCGCCGGTCGTCGAGGACGTCGCCGGCGGAATCGGGCTGATGCTGGATCAGGACGGAGACGACCGCACCAGCAGCTCGAATTTTTCGCAGGGCCTCGGCTACTACTTCGGCGCCGGCATCAAGATGGACGAGCGCGGCCATGACGTGCACGAGGCGGCGCGCTACGGGCATGGGGCGGCCGCCCATTTCGGAGCCGGTCTGTTCGTCGACCGCGCCGGCGCCGATCGCTACGGCTCAACCGGACCGTTCTACAATGGAGCGGCGGCCTGGGATCGGAGCGTCGCGCTGGCTGCCGATGGGGGGGCGGGCGATGACAGCTATGATTTCAAGCGTTCCACGGGACTCGGCATTGCCGATCGCCGGGCCTGGAGTCTCTTCATTGACGCGGGCGGGC
>MHEU01000011.1:9153-10521 GCA_001805245.1 Nitrospirae bacterium RIFCSPLOWO2_02_FULL_62_14
CCCTTCGAACATCGGGCCGCCATGGGCAAAGGTATGAAACTCGCCCCGCTCCCCGCAGGGATCCACGCTGCCCGGCAGATCCTCCAGCAGCCGCGCATCGAAGGTCCGGCCGGCAAAGGCCGGGGACAACTGTTTCGGATCCACGCAGGTCAGATAGGCCCGAAGTCCCGCGGCGATCATGCGATCGGCCAACTGGCCCGTGGGCTGTCCCCAGAGCGGAAAAATCGGCTGGATGCCGGTTCCTGTCAGCATGGTTTCCCGATAGCGCCGCACTTCCTCCAGAAACAGATCGCCGAAGGCCATGTGCGTGATGCCGTCGGCCCTGGCTCTGGCAATGGCCTCGCGCATGGCATCTTCGTAGGCGGCATTGGAACAGGGGTGCGGCAGGAATATTTTGATGAGCGGCAGCCCGGCGGCCGCAGCCTGGGCATCGAGGAGCTCCTCGCGGACGGCGTGCATGGCGACCCGTCCGGCCTCGCGATTCAGCGTCGTCAGCAGCCCCACGACCTGGACATCGCCACTGGTCCGCAGCATGTGGAGCGCCCAGGCGCTGTCTTTGCCGCTGCTCCAGGACAGCCACGCCCTGGGTCCGCGGGTGGATGGATTCGACATGTGAGGAGAGGTATCATAGGCCATCCATCCGTTCAACGGGGAGTCAACTCCGGATGTGATGTAAGGAATGAGCGGTTTCCGCGACGAACGGGTATTCAAGAAAGGACGGCGTCATGGACCAGAAAGCCACGAAAACCGTGCCTCTACCGGCGATTCCCGATCCGATCAAGAAAGTGACAAAAAATGAATCGGAATGGAAGGCCGTGTTGACAGCGGATCAGTTCGACGTGCTTCGTCACGAAGGGACCGAAAGGCCCTTTACCAATAGATATCACGACAACCACGCCGCGGGGATCTACAACTGCGCCGGCTGCGATTTGCCGCTCTTTTCATCGGAGCACAAGTTCGATAGCGGCACCGGCTGGCCGAGCTTCTGGCAGCCGATTGATCCGAAAGTCGTCGGGACGACCACCGACTATAAATTGATACTGCCCCGCACGGAGGTACATTGTGCACAGTGCGACGGCCACCAGGGGCACGTGTTCAACGACGGCCCCAAGCCCACGGGACTGCGCTACTGCATCAATTCGGCGGCGCTGAAGTTTGTGCCGGCGTGAGAGGAGAAGGGCTGGAGTGGCGAGCAGCTCTGGCTTCGCCATGATGCGTTGATCCCGATCCCCTCCTCAATCCGTACTGTTGGCCGCTCGCCTCAGGCAGACCACCGGACCGGCGAGCGGCAGCCCTTCTCCCTCCAACAGGCCGTTCCCGCCATGGCGAGAGCCTCCGTGCTCATCCCCTCCAGCCCTTAAAATAGAG
>MHEU01000011.1:10531-15809 GCA_001805245.1 Nitrospirae bacterium RIFCSPLOWO2_02_FULL_62_14
ATAACCTGCTTGCTCTGTACTGAGAAAGGGATGGACAAGGTGTCAGGAACCATTTTATTCCGCACGCGGCAGAGCAGTTGGGTCTGGCGCCCACTTTGCGGACCGGGGACTTCTGCGGAAGGACAACACGAAAAAGGTTCCTGACGCCTTACTTCACCTGGTAGCGCCGCCCATTCCTCCGTTCACGCTCCCCACGATCCGGCTCACATCGTCGATCCCAACAGTTCAGACAGATTCAGATTGACAAATCCATCGTGCATATGCAATTACAAATGCGTGTAGGTTTTCGTGCCGATGATCGGATGGGGAAGGACGTACACGGACAGTCGTTCGCGAGCGTCGCCACTATCCGCAAAGGCAAAGGGAGGTCCTGTCATGAAAACGGTGCCGGTGCGGGAGCTGCAGAAATGTATCAAGGAATGCGTGGACCATGCCCAGAAAACCTGCGTGGTGATCACGCGGCATGGCAGACCGGCGGCGGTGCTCGTCGGTGTCGAGGGAAAAGACTGGGAACAGGTCGTGAAAGACACGGCGCCGGAGCTCGCCAAGCATATCGCCGCGAAACCGCGCCGCGCGAAGCCGAAGAGGGAAACGCCCGCGCCAGCCAAGCCAAAACAAGAGGAAGAGGCCCAGGCGTCGCAATTCATGCAGACTGTCCGACGGTTCATTCCGGGCCTTTAGGATAAGACGATGAATACGGCACAGCCGGCCTTTACGTGGAAGACAGCCGGTGTCTGGATGCTGACCGTGATCCTGGCCGCGTTCTTTCTTCTGGCCGGCGGCCTCAAGCTGCGCGGAGCCCCCTCACAGGTCGATAGCTTTGCACATTGGGGCTATGCCGCATGGTTCCTCTACGTCATCGGGACCATCGAAACCGTCGGCGCGATCGGTTTATTGATGCCGCGTCTGGCCTGTTTTGCAGCCTTGCTGCTCGGCGGGACGATGCTCGGCGCTTCGCTGACCCACCTGGTCCATAACGAAATGAAGGCCGTCCCCGTTCCTCTGGTCATCCTGGGCCTCCTGGCTGTGGTCGGCTACGCCAGGCGGGATCCCATTGTGGCTTTGTACGAGCGGTGGTTGGATAGCTAGCAGGATGTTGAAAAAGCCCGCCAGCTTTGTTCTCGGTCGTCCGTCTAGCTCCGGCCGCCTCACCAACTCGGCGGCGCGCACAAACGTCGCGCTCCTTATTCGTCGCGCCGAGCGTCCCTGCGACGTAAATCACGTACTTCTTCAATTAAGACAGCGGTCTCGCCACGGGAAAAGCGCGCGCCCCCGTGGCAAGGCGCCTGTCCCGGCAGGCGCGGGGCATGGCGAGAGACACGTCTCGGCGCGTCTAGGGTTGGGCGGGTGAGATAGCGGGTGTGACAACGCCTGGGGTGGGCGGGTGAGAAGACGGCCTTTTTGAACATCCTGCGGCCTTCTCTGATGGCGTCTGAGATCTCCCCTGCAGCGCTGTGGTGTGTCTGTCCCTTGGACGGTTCGCCCGGCATGGTCCTGATTTAGTCAGTCACTTCAACTTGCCGATTGGCCTGTCCATACACGCCTTATTTTACCGCGCACATGCGTTTATATAGGCGCGATGTTTTTGTGCGTGATGGGTTGGCATGAGAGAGGGAGTTTTGTCGGAGTGAGAGTTGTATTAAATGGTGAGAATAGGACAAGGCTATGATCGGTCACGCTGCGGGGGTATGCCTCGACTTCAAGTCGGCCACAGCTGCGCAATGAACTGCCAGATTGCATAGCACAGGGCCATCACCGTGCCGATGGCCACCAGCAGGAGGGCCAGCGTCCCCGTCACCATCAGGGTGACGGCAAGCCGGTCGCGGGTCTCGGCGCGTGGAGTGGGATCGGAGGCGGCGCGGGCCAAGAGCGCGGCGTTCAAGGCATTGCTGCGGAACCACACCGAAAAGGCATCGCCGATCACCGGGATGGCGCCCACGACGCCGTTGATCAACAGATTCAGATTCATTCGGACGATGGTCGCGCGAGGCACGTTCAGCCGGATCCCCAGGATGAGGATCACCGAGCCGATGAGATTGGCGAGCGCGTCTCCGATGCCGGGGAGGAGCCCGAGCAGGGGATCCAGGCCGATGTACAGGTTTGTGCCGGGAATCCGCACGGCGGAATCGAGCAGCTTCGCCAGAAATTCAGCGGTGCGCAGGAGGAGGGCCCGCTGCGCCTGCTCGAATCGCCGCCGCTCGTCGTCCGGCTCCAATCTTTCCGGTGTGATCATGGGGCGACCGTGCCTACGGCAAAATCGCGATGATTCGCACGGGGCCACCAGTGCCGCCGGCGATCTTGATCGGCAGGGCGATAAGCGTGGCGCCCGCAGCCGGCAGGCGGTCGAGATGGGCGATGTTCTCAAGCCCGTAGATGTCGGCGCCGTTGAGGATCCGGTGCACGATGAAATCGCGGGACGGCCCGTAATCCATGCTCGGCGTATCGAGCCCCACGCCGTCGATCTTCCGCTCGCGCACCAGAAACTCCGCTGCTTCCCCGGAGAAGCCGGGGAAGTGAAGGGTCGTCACATCCTGCGGCGTGTCGCTGCCGAGATATTTCTTCTTGTCCGGCCAATATTTCCCCCAGCCGGTACGCATGAGCACGATCGCCCCGTTCGGAATGCGCCCGTGGCGACGCTCCCATCCCGCGATGTCCGCCACGGTCAGCCGGTAGTCGCGATCCTGCTCCACGGCTTTGGTGACGTCGATGACGACAGCCGGCCCGACGAGCTTCTGGATCGGGACGGCATCAAGCGGCAGACGGTCTTTGCCGAAGTGAATCGGCGCGTCCATGTGCGTGCCGCCGTGCTCGGACATCGTGAAGTCGCCGGAGGCGTACCAGTAGCCGCCCTCGGTCGTGCCCCACGCGGTTTTCTCCCAGGTGAAAGGCTTGTTGGTGGGCCAGGCGATCGTGTGCTCGTCGAAGGGATGCGTCAGATCAACGAGCTTGGCCTCGTCGATGCCGGCCGCCGCCGTTCCGGCCCAGACCAGCAACGCTCCCATGGTGATCATCCGTAGCAGGCACATAACTCCTCCCTTTCGGTCCGACCATGGTACGCTCCTCGCCGGGGCCCCGCAATCCGGCCGCCGCGCTTCCGCCTCGTTCCCCGAAGGCTGGCGGATGGCGCGCTCCTTGTGGTATCCCACCTGCATGACGCCCTCGGTGCTGCTTCTCATTCCGCCGCTGACCCAGCTGAATACGCCCTATCCCTCGACGGCCTATCTCACGGGCTTTCTCCGCGCGCGCGGCTACAGGGTGCACCAGGCCGATCTGGGGATCGAAATGGTGCTGGCGTTGTTCTCGCGGGCCGGGCTTGCGCGCGTGTTCGAAGCCGTGCGCGCGCTCGGCCGCGCCGCCCCGGGTGAAGCGCGGCAGATGCTGGCGCTGGAGACGGCGTACCTGGGAACGATCGAGCCCGTCGTGGCATTTCTCCAGGGGCGCGATCTCAGCCTGGCGCCCAGGATTTGCCGGGGCCGGTTTCTGCCGCAGGGCCCGCGCTTCACCTCCTGCTCGCATTTCCGGACGTCTTCGAACGTGGATCAGGCCAGGCACCTGGCCGCGCTCTATCTCGAAGACCTGGCCGACCTGGTGCATGAAACCGTGGCGCCGCAATTCGCCTTGAGCCGCTACGCGGAACACGTGGGCGTCTCGGCCACGCGGTTCGACACGGTGCTGGAAGCCCTCGCCCAGCCGCCGAGCCTGACCGACGAGTGGATGCTGGAGGCGCTCTGGCGGCATGTGGCGGCGGCCGGTCCGACCGTCGTCGGGGTGAGCGTGCCCTTTCCCGGAAACCTGTACGGGGCATTTCGCATCGCCCAGGCGCTCAAGGCGCGGCGTGCTGATGTGAAGATCGTGCTTGGCGGCGGGTATGTCAACACGGAACTGCGCCGGCTCAGCGATCCGCGCGTGTTCGAGTATCTGGACTACGTGATGCTCGATGATGGCGAGCGGCCCTGGCAGTGTTTGCTGGAGTATCTGTCGGGTACGCGGGACCAGCAGGCGCTCAAACGGACGTTCGTGCGCGTGAACGGTGCGGTGGTCTGGCGGGACGGCGCGCGCGAGCCTGACGCGAGCATGGCCGAAGCCGGCACGCCGACCTACGCCGGCCTGCCATTGGATCGATACATCTCCATTCTCGATACCCTCAATCCGATGCACCGGCTCTGGTCGGACGGCCATTGGAACAAACTGACGGTCGCGCACGGCTGCTACTGGAAGCAGTGCACCTTCTGCGATGTGGGGCTGGACTACATCGGCCGGTACGAGGCGGCGCCAAGCCGGCTCCTGGTGGACCGCATCGAGGCGCTGATTGCCGAGACGGGCCGGCGGGGATTTCATTTCGTGGACGAGGCCGCGCCGCCGCACGGATTGAAGGATCTGGCGCTGGCGCTGCTCGAACGGGGCACGACGATCACCTGGTGGGGGAATATCCGCTTCGAAGAGGCCTTCACGCCGGACCTCTGCCGGCTGCTGGCGGCCTCCGGCTGCGTGGCGGTCAGCGCCGGATTGGAGGCGGCATCGGACCGGCTGCTGGCGGAGATGAAGAAGGGGATCACTGTCGCGCAGACGGCGCGCGTCGCGGCGTCGTTCCGGGCCGCCGGCATTCTCGTGCATGCCTATCTGATGTACGGCCTGCCTGGCGAAACGCTCGCGGAAACGGTGGACGCCCTGGAACGGGTCAGGCAGCTATTTGCGAAAGGGCTGGTGCAGTCGGCCTTCTGGCACCGGTTCGTCGCGACGGCGCACAGCCCGATCGGGCTCGATCCGGCCGCGCACGGCATCCGCATCACCGGTCCGCCGTTCGGCGGGTTTGCCGAGAACGATCTGGCGCATGAAGATGCGACCGGGCCTGCGCCGGCATGGCTGGGGGCCGGCTTAAAGCAGGCCGTGCTCTCTTATATGGAAGGCGAAGGCCTGGCCAGGGACGTGCGCCGGTGGTTCGAACGGTCGGTGCCCAAGCCGGCGGTCGCGCGCCACTGGGCCGCCCGCGCCATGCGTTCAACGGAAGACGGCCGCGCCCGCGGCTTCCCTAGCCCCGGCCATTTAAACGCCGCTCGGCCGGGACCTCGCGGCTACGGAACGGCGGAGGGGCGTTCTGGATTGGTTGATCGAAAGCTGGTCTGGATCGGCGGAACGCCCGTTCTCGAGCCCCTTGGGCGAAGCCGGTCCCGGGTGATTTTGCCAAGCTGCGACGATGACGTGGAGTTGCGGATGGGTTCTGAACAGGCCGCATGGCTGGTGGAAGTGATTCGAAACGCCACGCCGGCCAACGGAACGC
>MHEU01000012.1:0-13802 GCA_001805245.1 Nitrospirae bacterium RIFCSPLOWO2_02_FULL_62_14
CGACATCCATCGTAGCAGGCCTGCTCCTCTGTCTCGGATCGCTCTCTCCTCTGTCGGCTGCCGCAGCCGGCGAAGCGGAACTGGGCGACCTGCTGGTCAAAATGATTCAAGCCGGCCGGACCGTCATGGCGAAACATCAGGTGGAGATTAATAATCCGGACCTCACCGACAAGGGTTTTACCCCCGAAGTATTCGAAAAAGAGATCGCGCAAATATATCTCGAGAAAGCCAAGTACGATCTTTCGCAACCGCCCAAATCGTCCCATGACAAGCTCGTGCACGCGCTCCTGCAGGCCGGCAAGGACGTTGTCTCAGACCACCAGCCGGCGATCAACCGACCCGGGCTTGCATATAAGAACTTCATTCCTGCCGTGTGGGCACGCAAAACAGGCGAGAAGTTCGAGAAGGCCACCGGCGTGCGCCTGAAACTCACCAGCGCCAATTACCGCTACCAGGGCAACAAACCGGACGACTTCGAAGCCGAAGTGCTGAAGCTCTTCGAGGACAAGGAGTATCCGAAGGGAAAGGGCTATAGCCGCACGATGATGCAGGACGGGAAACCGGTTCTACGGATGATTGTCCCCGAATATGCCGGCAAGGCCTGCCTTTCCTGCCACGGCGAGCCGAAAGGCCAGCGGGATATTTCTGGAAATGGAAAAGAGGGGTGGGTCGAAGGAAGCCTAGCTGGCGCAATCAGCCTGACCATGTCGGTCAAGTAACGCACCTCTCATCGGCGATTCGTCTGACCGTCCCCGCTTCACGCTGATTTCATCCCCTCATCGGCGACAGGCTGCTGCAGCGCGGCACCGGCGGCCGGCGCAGCCGGCCTGGCTTTTCCTTCGGAAGGATGCAGCCCGTGCTTCCTGAGCAGTTTGTAAAAGTCCGCCCGGTATCGCCCCGCCATCAGTGATGCCCGCGAGATGTTCCCGCCTGAAAGCTCCAGGAGCTCCTTCAGGTATTTGCGCTCAAACTCCTCCCTGGCCTCGGTCAACGGCTTGATCGCGCCATCAGTCGCCCCGCTGCCGCCGGGCAGCAGGTCGGCGGTGATCATGTCCCGCGGAGACAGGATCACGGCCTTCTCGACGGCATGCTCCAGCTCGCGAACATTGCCCGGCCAATGGTACGTCATGAGCTTCTGCAAGGCGTCCGGCGTGAACCCCCGCACGATCTTGCCGGCACGCTCAATGCTCTGCCGGAGAAACAACTGCGCCAGGAGCGGAATGTCCTCGCGGCGGGCCCGCAGAGGAGGAACGGTCAGGGGAATCACCTGGATGCGATAGAAGAGGTCCTCGCGGAACGTGCCGGCCTTGACCGCCTGCGCGAGATCCTTGTTGGTGGCGGTGACGATGCGGACGTCCACCTTCACCGGCCTGGTCGCGCCGACCTCCAGCACTTCGCGCGTCTGCAGCGCGCGCAGAATTTTCACCTGCACCGCGGGCGGCATCTCGCCGATTTCGTCCAAAAACAGCGTGCCGCCGTCGGCGCTCTGGAACAGGCCCCGATGCGAGCTGACGGCGCCGGTAAAAGCGCCCTTCAGATGGCCGAACAATTCGCTTTCGAAAAGCGATTCGGGGATTGCGCCGCAGTTGACCGGGACGAACGGCCCTTGTGCCCGCTGGCTGTTGCAGTGAATGATCCGTGCGATGACTTCCTTGCCCGTACCGGTTTCGCCCGTCAGGCAGATCGTGGCGTCCGTATCGGCCACGCGCGCGACCTGCTGCAGCAGGGACTGCATGACCGGGCTCCGCGCCGCGACATGATCCAGCCCGTACAGCTCGGACACCAACTGTTTCAACCGTTGGATTTCCCGGCTCATGCGCGGCTGCGCAAGCGCCTTCTCGATCCACACGGCCAGATCCTGGTCCTCGAACGGCTTCGTCAGGTATCCCACGGCGCCTTTCCGCATCGCCTCGACCGCGCTGGGGATGCTGCCATGGGCGGTGAGAATCAGGACCGGGAGACCGGGATGCAGCGCCCGGACCTCCTCCATGACCGCCAGCCCGTCCCCTTCCGCGAGCCGCAAATCGGTGATGACCAGATCGAACCGCCGGAGTCTGGCTTCCTCCAACGCGGAATTCGCATCGGGGCAGGCCGTCACGGCAAAGCCCATGGCGGACAGACGCATCGTCAGGAGCTTCAGCAATCCCTGATCGTCGTCGACGATCAGCACCTGTTCTTTTTCCATCCGCTTCTCCTCTCGCCGCGTTCGCAGCCGCTCACTCGGCCGGCCGGCTCGGCTTGATCCGGTCTTTGACTTCCTGATCCACCCGCATGAGCGCATCAATCTGATTCGTCAACTCATCGATTTTTTTCTCGCGCTCCTTGAGTTGCCGCTTGAGTTCATGAACCGCCTGGCCATCCTCCTGCTTTCCGACGGCCGTCCGAACCGCCGCCTCGCGTTCGAGCACCTCGCGCACCACGCGCTCCGCCGCATGCAGGAGATCGGCATCGCGACCCGGGCCGCTCCGGTTTTCCTCCAGCAGGCGGATCCACAGCCGGCTGGACTCGGCATAGGGCCCCGACGGAGCAGCCGACGCAGCTGCCCTGAAATGCTTGACGGCCACCATTCGATCTTCATACAGCGCGGCCAGCGCCCGGACGTAATGGGCCCGGTCGCATGCGTGCACGGCGGGGCACGCCCGAACCTGCCGCTCCTGCTCGCGGGCAAACCCGCGCACAGCTTCGGCATCCTGCGGAGCCGTCCTGAACACGGCCGGAGTTGCCGCCGGCGGAGGCGCCGACAGGCAGGCCTGCAGCATCAGTCCCGCACACAGCACCGTGCCGAACCGGACCCGCGCATGCCGGCTCATGCGGCGGCATCCTGCTTGATGAGCGGCAGAACAAATTGCACCGTCGTCCCCTTCCCCTCCTGGCTGTCCACCCAGATGCGTCCCCGATGCGCTTCGACGATCTTTTCCGCAAGCGCCAATCCGATGCCGCTTCCGGCCACCTTCTGCGTGCCCTGCCGGCGGCCCTGGTAGAACCGGTTGAAGATGTGCGGCAGATCCTCCGGCGCAATGCCCGGCCCTTCATCCGATACCGCCACGCATATGGCGCCGGCCGCCGTATCCGGTCCGATTCTGACACGGACTGTTGCGCCCTGGGGGCTGAATTTGAGCGCGTTGGAGAGCAGGTTGTCGAGCACCTGCTCGATCCGCGCCGCATCCATCGGCACCCACACGCGGCTGCCGGGCGCGTCGACGACCACCGGAACCCGCTTGCTCTCCGCCAGCCATCGCACTTTCGTCACCGACCCGTCCGCCAGCCGCTTCAGATCCGCCGGCGCAATCCGGTAGTCCATCATGCCCGCTTCCATTTTCGACAGATCCAGCATCGTTGAAATCTGCTGGATGAGCCGCTGGCTGCTGTCCTGCATGATCACCAGCGCCTCGCGCTGCTGCGCCGTCAGCGGGCCGGGCACCTGATCCAGCAGCAACTGGATGCCTTCGCGCAGCGACGCCAGCGGCGCGCGCAACTCGTGCGAAATCTGCGAAAAGAATTCAGCCTTGAGATCGTCGAGCTCCTTGAGCGCACGTCCCATCCAATTGACCGTCTCCACGAGCTCCCGCAAATCCTGCGGAACGGTGTCCGGCATGATGGACGTCGCAAATTCCCCCCGGCCGATCATGCGGATGTGTTGCTGCAGCCGCCCCAACGGATGCAGGATGCTGTAGCTGGCGACGGCGGCCAGCATAATGGTCAGTAGAATCGAAACCAGCAACAACTCCTGCAGGACGGTTTCGGCCTGGGCGGTCCGGTCCCGCGATTCGGTCATGACGGCGCCGACCCGGACGTTGCAGAGGCTGATGTAGGCATCCAGCACATCCATGATTCTGCCGATCCGCGCATCGCGGCGGCTTGCATACTCCGCAGGCACAGGCGCGCCGGGCCCGGCGTTTCCTTGCGCCTGCTCCAGAACGGCTGCCCGGTAATCATGCTGCTCGCGGCCGACTCGTTCTAACAGCCGCCGCCCCTCCTCGGATTCTTCATGTGCCAGGACCGCCGACAACTTTTCCTGAAAATCATTCGCGTCCTGATCAAAATCCCGCAGCAGCGCTGCGTCCCGTACAATGAGATATTTTTTCTCGTTCCGCAGCTGGCTGGACATGCTGGCGATGAGCCGCCGGGACGATTCGATCGCCGGATAGTGCCGTGACACCAGCTCGCTGTTCAGCGCGGTCAATTGCCGCAGCTGAGTCAGCGCATAGATATTGACCCCCGCGACAACCAGCACGATCGCCAGCGATCCCAGAACAAGCCGCCAGAATAGCGATAGACGCACCATACCCAACCTTCTTTCCTGCTTTTCTTTAACTCCGCTTGGCTCGTTCATTCTCGTACTGTGAAGGGGTATCCATACACGCACATGAGAGTCTCATAAAATCAACAGGGTAGAGTATACTGTATCTTTTGATTGTATGCATTTTCCTTCATGCAATTTCTCATGAATCATCTCCACTGCAGTGAAAATATCCAATCATTTTAATAAGATAGACACGCCATCCCCACCCTGAACATAGGCATTGACCTTGCTCAGTTATCGCCATGAAGCGGAGCAATATCGCGTATGGGGAGATGGGCATCGTCAGCACCTTCCCGGGCATGAGAGGATCCATTCGATCCTGCAAAGGAAATGCCCTGACAGGCGTGATGGCCGGCCTGTTACTGGTGGCAAGCGCGCTGGCGCCGTCGGACTGGGCGCCTGCGACTGCGACGACCAGACCCATCGACGGAATCCTCGCAACGATTGATGCGCCCGCGCTATCCCTGCATATGCGCACCGATGCCGGCCGCCAGATGCATCTCACGGTCGCCAATGTGGATGCGATGCGGACGGTGCGCGCCGGCGACCACGTCCGTCTGGACCTCGACGAACACGACATTGTGGTGAACATTTATCGAACCGCGCCGGCCCCGCGTCCCATCCCGCACTCGAGGGGATGAGGCCGTGTCGTCGGCGCGAAGGAGGCAACACATGAAATGGATTATGATCAGTTTTTTTTCCGTGGTCATTCTCTTATCCATGCTGTTCACGGCCGGGTTTGAATTTCTCGATCTCGATGGGCCGACTTCGGCCGCTCAGACGATCTCCATGGGGGCACGATAACGGGACATCGCATCGACGGACGGCGTAAAGGAGATGCATCAGCCATGCTCTGCACGGAATGCAACGGCGCGGTGGTAACAAAAATCTTCGCGGATTTCAGGCCGGACCTGGGACGGGTGTGGTTCTGGGCGCTGCGATGCAGCCAATGCGGATACCTCATCGATGTCGGTCTCAGACGGGACTCGCAGGCCTGCATACCATCCTGCGACCACCCGTTGTGGAAGCTGAATCCGGGTAAATGAGGCACACAATGACGCTACTCGGACTCACCGCTCTGGGCCTGATGCTGATGGGAATCTTGACCTCGCAGCCGCCCCACTCCTCCATGCAGGACGCCGTACCTGTTCCCGTCTCATCCCCCGTACCGCAGGCACAGCCGGTGAACCTCCAGGCCGAGATGTCCGGCCCCATGTTCCATGGCACGGTCCACAGCATCGACCGTGTGACTCTGCGGGTGACGATCCGGACGGATTTTGGACGGGTCGTGCCGGTCACCGTGGACAGTTGCGACATGCTGCAATGGTTGCGGATCGGCGACCATGTCCGTCTCGACGTGGATGCGCAGGGCATCGTGCAGGCGCTGGAGAAAACAGGAGCCGTTCTCACCGCGGCACCGGGCGCGCCCGCTCCCTCCGCCTGGAAGCCCGGCCGATGTCCGGAGATATCGACATGACGCTGAGTCTTGAAAACTTCATCGCCGCCGGCCTGTTCGCCTGGCTCGTCGTCAGCATGGTTCTGATCGGCCTGGAAATCTGGTAGACGCACCATCGCCGTCGCATACAGTCACCCCGACCTGTATTGACACCCCCGCGCGCCTTTGTTAGTCTCGCGACCCCTGGCACCCTACTGACATGTCGGAGGTCGCGTGGTCCGGCGCATGGCACGACGCATCCCCGTATCGCCGATGCTGTTTCTACTGATTCCCCTCCTCACCTCATGCATCGTCGGCAGTCACCCGGCCGGCATCGCCAGCTCCAGTTCCCCCGTTGGTCCCAACTACACCGTCCTCGGCCCCGCTGAAGAATCCTCCTGCTACTACCGGATACTGATCCTTCCCCTCGGCGGGAAAGACGCGACGGATCAGCTCATCGCCCGGGCCGTAAAAGAAAAAGGCGGCGATGCGCTGGTAGGCGTCACCGTGGAGTTGCGAAGCTCCACATTCGTACTCCCCCTTGCCGGGAAGGAATGCACGATCGTCAAGGGGCTGGTCGTCAAGAGCATCCGATGAACCACTTTTTCAATTATGGCCGGATACGGTCAACAGGGCTGCAGACCTGCAGGCTGATCGCTGTCAGCCTGAGCATCGGTCTTCTCTCAACCGCCTGCACGACTCCCGGCGCGGTCGCGCCCTCAACGATGCCGTCCACCGGGAAATATGTAGAACTTGGACCGCTCGAAGAATCGGAATCCTGCGGCTACCTCTTTTTCTTGCTGCCTGTCGGATCGCCCGATCACATTTCGGACATGATCGACGCCCTGGTCAAAAGCCGCGGCGGTGACGCCCTAATCGATGTCACCTCCAGTTCATCGACGTCCTGGTTCCTCCTGGGCGGCAGCAATTGCGTCCAGGTCAAAGGCAAAGTGGTCAAGTTCTCGAAGTAACCGCGCACTGGAAACAGGCCGTGGCATCCTCGCTCGCACGACGAATCCTCATCAACGGCGCCCTCCTCTCCGGTTTTGCGCTCGCAACCTCCTGCACGCCGGCTATTGCGCCGCCGAACCTGACGGTTCCGGTCAGGGAGCAGGAGGTGCCGATTGTTGTGGCCGTCGGCCCCCTCGACGCGACCAAGGTCACCTACGAGGGAAGGCCTGTCGGAAACGATCTCGATCAATCCCTGCAAACGGTCGTCCGCGACATGCTCCACCGCACGAACGTTCTGAAAGACGTCATCGTGCTGGACATACCGGTGAAAGCCGGGGGAAAGCTGGATCCCGAGCAGGTGCTGTCCGCAGCCCGCTCGCAACGCGCGGACGTGCTCCTCGTTGGTGAGGTCAAGGAATTCCAGGCCGACTCCAGGAGCGCCTTCGGCTCCGAATTTAAAGTCGCGCTCCGGCTCCAGGTGCAGCTCTTCAATGTTCACACCGGCGGGTTGGTATGGAAACGAACCGAGCACGTCACCGTCCAGAAAGCCGGCGAATTGGACCAGATCGTCCTGCACGTGGCGATGCCGTCGTTGAATGCCGGTTTGTTGCCGCCGCTGGTGGATTACATTCAGACCGACTACGCCGCGCTGCAACGCACGCCGGCGAAGTCTGCCACGGCGGACGCGTCTTCGACCCTTTTCGGCGGGGCCGAGCTTGCCAGGATCGATGCGGATCTGGCCCCCCCAGCCTCCACCGTCAAGCCGAAAGACCACGCCTATGCGGTCATCGTCGGCGTGGAGGACTATCGCGATCTCCCGACGGTGGATTACGCCAAACGCGACGCCGAAATGGTGAGAGCCTATCTCACCAAGTCCCTCGGGTACCGGGAACAGAACATCGTCATGCTGCTCAACGACCGCGTGACCAGGTCCGACCTCGAAGCCCGTTTCGAAAAATGGCTGCCCAGGCAGGTCGGCGAAAATAAGGATGCTGAAGTGTTCGTCTATTACGGAGGCCACGGCGCGCCCGACCCGAACACCAACCAGGCATTCCTCGTCCCGTACAACGGCGATCCCGCGTATCTGGAGACCTCCGCCTACCCGCTCTCGCGCTTGTATGAAACACTGGGCAAGCTGCCGGCGAAGACCATCACGGTGGTGATGGATTCCTGTTTTTCCGGCGCCGGCGGGCGTTCCGTGATTCAAAAGGGCGCGCGGCCCATGCTGATCAAGGTTGAAAATCCGCTCATGGCGGCCCAGAACATGGTGGTGATTTCTGCCGCCGCCGGCAACCAGATCAGCAACGCCCTGCCGGAAAAACGGCACGGCCTGTTCACCTATTACTTTTTAAAGGGCCTGCAGGGCGAGGCGGACGCCAACAAGGACGGCGGCGTGGATGTCGAGGAACTCTATGCGTACTTGAGACCCCAAGTCGAAACGGAAGCCCGCAGGATGAACGCGGAGCAATCCCCCCAACTGCTGCCGGGGGTGGACCTGCTCGGCGAACGGGCGAAGCTGAAGCTGATCGAGTTGAAGAAATAACGGCTTTCACGCAACCTACCGTCGCCCGTTACGACTTACTTAAGACTCCCAAACCTTCTTCTTGCTCCTCGCCGAAAATTCCGCCTTATTCCGGACACAGATGTACGTCCGTCGGGCTGACCGTTCCTGCCTGCTCAGACGCTGCGGGGTGGCATGCCCTGAGCGAAATTCGCCGGAGGAACGGGGTGCCCATCGAGACTTTGCCAGGAAGGAAAGCGGAAACTGACCGAGTCCGCGAGGGAATTTCCGAAGGGTGCGCGACGCGAGGAATAACGAGCGTCACGTTTGCGCACGCCGCCGAGATGGTGAGGCGGCCGGGGCTATTCCGCCTGGCAAAGTCCGAAAGGGCCGTTCCGGGAGGCGTTGAAGCGGAGGGGCATGCCACCCCACCGTCTTCTTATTCAGACTGCTTCGCCCTGACACCGGAGCAGATATTCATTCGTCAGCCGTATTCTGGTCGCTCAGGCCTCGGCCTTTTTCGTGTCTGGTCCAGCGGAACCGCCGGTCTTTTCACCGACCGGCTCGGCCGATTCGCCTTCCGGCTGCGCGGGCTCGGGCTCCTCGAACCAGGCCACCAGCATCTCATCCCACCAGGTTTCGTCCACCCCGGAGCCCGGGTCGACACCCAAACTCGCCACATGCTCTTTCGTGACCGCAGCGCCGACGGCCGCGGGATTGAACTTGGCCCGCTCGATCACTTCCTTTGTGGCAAAGCCGCCGACAATCCAGGAGTCCGGATCGGCACGACGGGACTTGTAGGCCTTCAGGCTGTGCTTGAGATAGAGAAACACTGCGCGCTGCGCCTCATCACCGACCCCCGCTGCCGGGAGGCTCAGGGTCTTTTCGATCTTCTTGCGCCAATGCCGGTCGTCATACCGCGACGTCAGCAATTGCAGCAATCGTTTCCCCTGCTCAGCATCAAGCGCCATCAGAGTTCTCCGTCAGTAGTGCCTCGTCGAGGCCGACCGTATCCGTCAATCCGCCGCGCTCCAGCATTTCCCGGCAGGCACGATGCCGCGCGGCTGGCACATACACAAACAATCCCGTGTGATCGCCAGGCCGCATCATCGACGTGGACGCAAACGGCTCAAGGCTCAGCGCGTAATCAACGCCATGTTCGGTCAAGGTACGCTCCACCTTCCCCGCATCCACCGTATTGCCGGCAATATACACGAGTTCCAGGGACATCCCGGATAATTCTGCTTCTGTTCGTCTCGCCATAACCTGCTCACCGGCCGTACTTGGCTGTGAAGGATGCCTTTCCTAACGCATTCTGGTTCAAATAGAAACCGGCCATCGCGCCCGACGCCTCTTTCTTGAGCGGAAGCTGATCCACTTTCAGAGCATACACTGTGAAAATATACCGATGCGGCTTATCGCCTTGAGGAGGACAGGGACCGCCATAACCCTGCTGACCGTAATCAGTCATGCTCTGCATGCTGCCCTGAGGCGCACGGCTGCTGGCCACTGGATAATTGCCAGCGCCAGCCGAAAGCGAGGTGACACTTGGAGGAATGTTGAAGATAACCCAGTGCCACCAGCCGCTTCCTGTCGGCGCGTCAGGATCATAGACCGTCACGGCAAAACTTTTGGTTTCCTTCGGTGCCTGCTCCCACCGTAACTCCGGTGACACATTGCGGCCGCTGCATCCGAAACCGCTATAGACGTGCTCATTGCCGATGATGCCCTGATCCTTAATCGTGGGACTCGTCACCCGAAAATCGGCCGCGAAGCTCACGCCAGGCAGCACCAACATCGCCAGAAAAACCCAGCTCCATGCATGACGCATAGCGTGTCCCCTCCTTGTCATCTTAGTTCCCCGCGGCGTATGCCATCGCGGGACAGCTCGCGCGCGCAGACCGCAGCCCGGCGCCCGCCTTCGCAGGCAGACGAATTTCATCCGCGCTTCTGATACGTCCCCAACAACTGCGCCTCGCCGATGACGTGGCCCTTCATTGCCTCTTCGAGCTTTGCCTTGGTCGGCTGCTTCAGGTCCGGCAACACGGTGTCCAGCGCGTAGAGCTTATGGAAGTAGCGGTGGCGGCCAATCGGCGGGCACGGTCCGCCATAGCCGGTTCGCTTCCAGTCATTCACGCCTTCCTTCGTTCCGGCGGGCAGCGCCTTCACGCCTTCCGGCAGGCCGCCATTCGTGGCCGGCAAGTTATAGAGAATCCAGTGCACCCAGGTCATTTTCGGCGCGGCCGGGTCCGGGGCGTCCGGGTCATCGACAATCAGCGCCAGGCTCTTGGTGCCCGCCGGGAGGTCCGTCCACGCCAGCGGCGGCGAAACGTCCTTGCCCTCGCAGGTGTACAACGCGGGAATCGCGCTCTGGTTGCTGAACGCCGTCGAGCTGATGCGCATGGTGCCCTCCTCGCGAGCCAAGGCGGCCGCTACGGTAATGGCGGCTAGGAGTGCCGCTGCTATCAATGCGTTGTGACTTTGTCGAACCATATCGCCACCCCTCGATAGCCAAAAAGAATCTCCGGCCATTCGCTATAAGCCATCTGCTATTCGCTCTTGTCGCCGTGTCAGTCGCCCGCGATCGTCATCTCGCTGATTTGAATCGTCGGGCTGGCAATGCGGCCGCGAAATTCCAAATCGTTTCCCACCGTCTCAATAGTGAGAAACATCCGCTTCAGATTGCCGGCAATCGTAATCTCCTCGACCGGATAGGCCAGCTCGCCGTTTTCAATCCAGAACCCGGCAGCCCCGCGCGAATAGTCGCCCGTCACCATGTTGATGCCGAAGCCGATCAGTTCCGTCACATACAGACCGCGCTTGACGGACCGGATCATGTCCGCCGGTGTGGCGGTGCCGGGCACGAGAAAAAAATTCGTCGGCCCGGAGGACGGGCTTTCTCCCACGCTGCGGGAGGCATTGCCCGTAGATGCCAGCCCCAGTTTCTTTCCCGAGTAGGTATCCAGCAGATAACTTTTCAGCACGCCACGCTCGATCACCGGCGTCTTGCGCGTCGGCAGACCCTCGCCATCGAAGGGGCGCGACCCGAATCCGCGGGGCATCCGGCCATCGTCGTAGACCGTCACCGCCTCGGGTGCGATGGCCTGTCCCAACTGGCCGATCAAAAACGAGGCGCCCTTGTACAGGGCATAGCCCGAGAGCGCACCGCAGAGGTTGCCGAGGAGGCTGCCGGCCATTTCCTGATCGAAAATCACCGGCGCCTTGCACGTCGGCACCTTGCGCGCACCGAGCCGGCGCAATGTTCTCCGGGCAGCTTCGCTGCCGACCGACTCCGGACTGTCCAGCCGGGCATAGGCCCGTTGAATCGCATACCATGAATCCCGCTGCATGCCGCCTGTCGAAGGATCGGTCGCCACGGGCGAGACCGACATGGAAAAACTCGAGCTGCGGTAGTCCCCGACAAACCCATGGCTGTTGGCCAGCACGACCCGCCCGTCGGACGAGTTGAAATCCGCCCCCTCGGAATTGCTCACGCGCGGGTCGGCGCTGAGCGCCGCGGCTTCGGCCCGCTTGGCCAAAGCAATGTGCTCGTCCGTGCTCAGATCCGTCGCATCAAAGAGGTCCAAATCCGGGCAGTCCCCGGCGTACGCATCACCTGCCGGCAATCCGGAAACGGGATCCTCCGCCACGGCCTTCGCCAGCGAACAGGTATCGGCCACCAGTTGATCGAGCGACGACTTTGAGAAATCCGACGTCGAGCTGCTGGCGGATCGCTTCCCGAAAAACACGCGCAGCCCCAGACGCTTCTCCCGTGCTTTCGTCAGCCGGTCCACTGCGGACAACCGGACCTGCACCGACAGGTTCCGGCCGTCCACCACGATGACATCGGCCTCGGTGGCGCCGCACTGCCTAGCCTTTCCCAGCACATCCACGGCAAGCTGCGAATAGTCCTGAACTGCCGGCAGGGTGGTATTCATCCCCTGGTCCCGCCCACTGTGATCTGGTCAATCCTGATTGTGGGCAACCCGACTCCCACCGGCACGGACTGCCCGTCTTTTCCGCAGGTCCCGATACCCTCATCCAGCTTCAAGTCATGCCCGACCATGGACACTTTGGTCAGCACCTCGGGACCGCTGCCGATCAGCGTGGCGCCCTTGACCGGCTTCGTGATCCGCCCGTCTTCGATCAGGTAGGCTTCGCTGGCCGAGAACACGAACTTGCCATTGGTAATATCCACCTGCCCGCCGCCGAAGGAAACGGCATAGAGGCCGCTGTTTACCGAGCGAATGATATCTTGGGGGTCCGATTCGCCGGCCAGCATGAACGTGTTGGTCATGCGCGGGAGCGGAATGCTCTGGAAGCTTTCCCGCCGGCCGTTCCCGGTCAACGGAATGCCCATCAGCCGCGCGTTCAGCTTGTCCGTAATGTAGCCGCGCAGGATGCCCTTCTCGATCAGGACCGTCCGGCTGGTCGGCGTCCCCTCGTCGTCCATATTGAGCGACCCGCGCCGGAACGGCAGCGTCCCGTCGTCCACGATCGTGCAGGCCTCCGAGGCCACGCGCTTGCCGAGCAGACTGGAAAATGCCGACGTTTTGCGCCGGTTGAAATCCGCCTCCAACCCGTGCCCGATCGCTTCGTGCAGCAGAATGCCCGGCCATCCGCCCCCCAGCACCACCGGCATGACGCCGGCCGGGGCATCCACGGCGCTGAGATTCAGAATCGCCTGCCTGGCCGCCTCCCGCGCATAGTGCTTGTAGCGATCCTGTTCATGATAGTAGGCGAACGCCATCCTGCCGCCTCCGCCGAACGTGCCCATCTGGCGATTCCCGTTCTCTTCGGCAATGCAGGTGACTTGTAGTCGGGACAGAGGCTGGACGTCCCCGACCATCCGGCCGTCCGTCGTGGCCACCATGACGATCTTGTATTCCGTATTGAAGGAGGCCATCACGTTTTTGATGCGAGGGTCATAGCGGCGGGCTTCGGCATCGATAAGATTGAGCAGGTCCACGCGTTCAGCCGTCGCGACCTCCGAAATCGGCGTCTGCGCCGGGTACAGATCGCGGACCGGCTTCACGCAGTGCGTCACTGGAACCGGCTGCCCGCCTTGCGGCGACTGCGCGATGTAGCGGGCCGTGCCGGCGGCGATTTCCAGGTCACGCTTGGTCAGCTCATCCGAATAGGCAAACCCGGTTTTCTCGCCGGCCGTCGCCCGGACACCGGCGCCCTGCGAGACGCTCTTGACCGCGCGCTTGACGATCCCTTCCTCCATGGACACGGATTCGGACAGGCAGGACTCGAAGTACAGATCGGCATAGTCCACGTCCCGAACCTTGACGACTCCCAGCGTGTGCTGGACTTCCTGTTCAGTGAGGCCGAATTGGGTCAAATCAGTGTTCGGTTGGGCCGGCATCGTGCTCCTTCAGACTTCACAGCGCGAGGGAGTATAACTGATTCCTTTTCAGCCGCGCAACGCACCAGACCGCGTGGAACCCTCTGCTTTTACTGGCAAATACCGTTGACTTTTTTCACCCTGCCGACTAGACTATGGCTACCTTCCATGCAGGTCTTCCAAACAAATTTTTTCAGCGGAAAGGACGGTCGGCGGTAGTGAACAAGGACGCGACGGCGAAGACCGACCACCTGTCAGAATC
>MHEU01000012.1:13876-16110 GCA_001805245.1 Nitrospirae bacterium RIFCSPLOWO2_02_FULL_62_14
TTTCACAGGAAAACTGGAAACGGCCGGCCATCGAGACCAATGCGCTCATGATGCTGCTCGAGCAGTATCTGCAGCGCGAGATGGATGCGCTGATCGATCATGGCGTGCGGTTCCGCGCGATCGGGCAGATCGACAGCATGCCGTCCACCGCCTACACCTGGGTCCGGAAGGTCGAGCGGAGCACGGCGCATCTGGACAAACTGAACCTGACCGTTGCGCTGAGCTACGGAGGCCGTTCGGAAATCGTGGAGGCGGTCCGTCAACTGGCGCAGGACTGCAAGGACGGCAAAGTTCAGCCGGACGCCATCGATGAGTCGCTCCTGGCCGGGTATCTTTCGACTCACGGCCTGCCGGACCCCGATCTGTTGATCAGAACCAGCGGCGAAGCCCGCATCAGCAATTTTCTGCTCTGGCAACTGGCCTATACCGAGATGTACTTCACTCCGACCCTCTGGCCGGATTTCCGCCGGCGCGACGCGTTGTTGGCGATCCTTGAATATCAAAAGCGCGAACGGCGCTTCGGCGGCCGGACTGCAGACACCCGCTCCCAGAGCCATACGTGAACGCCGCGCCATTGACTGCACCGCAGAAGACAGGCCTTCGTTCGGACCCCCGATGATAGCGCGACGATGGGACCGCCGGCGGGTCTACGCCGCCCTCGTATTCATCCCCCTGTTCTATGCGCTTGTCCGCCATGCCCCGCCGCTTGCATTTTTTGCCCTGGTCGCCGTCGCCGCCCTGCTCTCCGTGGAGGAGTTTTACCGTCTATATTTCCGTGACGAGGGGTTGCCGGCTGCAGTCATGACGTTCGGATTCGGCGCCACGGCGCTGATCCTGGCCTCCTTTCAGTGGCCGGGCGGGATTTCCGAACGAACCATCGTGCTGGCCATCGTCATCGGCGCCCTGCTGCACCGGCTCTGCGCGCGGCGCACGGTGACGCACGGCCTGATGGATCCGGCTGTCGTGGCCTTTGGCCCCCTCTACATTGGCCTCTGCCTCGGACATCTGCTGCTGACCCGCGCCCTGCCCGACGGCGAATTTCTCATCTTCGGCCTGTTCCTGATCACCTGGGCCGCCGACACCGGCGCGTATTACGCCGGCACGAGTTTTGGCCGCCATAAACTCGCGCCCGTCATCAGCCCGAATAAAACCGTGGAAGGGCTGGCCGGCGGATTGATGGCGGCCCTGCTGGCCGTCTTTCTTGCCCGGGCCTGGTTTCTTCCCGTCCTGACGGTGACGGACTGCGTGGCCGTCGCAAGTCTGCTGACGTTCTCCGGATTGCTGGGCGATCTGGCCGAATCGGCCATGAAGCGCGGCGCCGGCGTGAAGGATTCGGGGGGCCTGATCCCGGGGCACGGCGGCATGCTGGACCGGCTCGACAGCCTGTTGTTCACCGCCCCATTTTCTAGTATGTATCGCTCGCGAAGTAAGGTGACCGAATCATCCATGAAACGCGATACAGACGTGAACAACTCAGGCAGCATGTTCAACCGGCTCGACAGCCTGTTGTTCACCGCCATATTTTTCTATTCTGTATCGTTTGTGAAGTAACGTGATAGGATCATAGGCATGAAACGCATCGTTATTCTCGGCTCCACCGGCTCCATCGGTACCAGCACGCTGGATATCGTGTCCAAGTTCCCGAACGAGTTCCAGATCGTCGGTCTGACTGCGGCCACCAAAGACGTCCCGCTCGAGGAACAAATCCGCCTCTTCAAGCCGGCAAAGGTCGCCCTGTCCGATCCGGCGGCGGCGGCTCGATTGCGCAGCCGCTGCAAAGGGCTCCCCGTCGAAATTCTCTCAGGCCCGGAGGGCGTGGCTGACATAGCCCGGATGCCGGAAGGCGACCTGGTGATTTCAGCGATCGTCGGCGGTGCCGGTCTGGTCCCCACGCTGACCGCCATCCGCGCCAACAAGCACGTGGCCCTCGCCAACAAGGAACCCATGGTGATGGCCGGAGAATTGATGCAGGAGGAAGCGCATACGCACGGGGTCAAAATCTTTCCGGTCGACAGCGAGCACAGCGCCATTTTCCAATCCATGGAAGGCCACCGCCGGGAAGACATCCGCCGGCTGATCCTGACGGCTTCCGGCGGTCCGCTCTGGAACATGCCCCGCGAGCAGATGCGTGAGGTGAAACCGGAGCAGGCCCTGCAGCACCCCAACTGGAAAATGGGCGCCAAGATCACGATCGATTCCGCCACCATGATGAACAAGGGACTGGAAGTCGTCGA
>MHEU01000012.1:16117-19944 GCA_001805245.1 Nitrospirae bacterium RIFCSPLOWO2_02_FULL_62_14
TGGCTGTTCGACATGCCGGCCTCCCAGATCGAAGTGCTGATCCACCGCGAAAGCGTCATCCATTCGATGGTAGAATATCGTGACGGATCCGTGATCGCCCAGTTGGGGCTGCCCGATATGCGCACGCCTATTTCGTACGCGATGAAATATCCGGCGCGCGTGCCGCTGGAACTGCCCCCGCTGGATCTGGCCGGCATCGGGAAACTGACGTTCTTCCCGCCCGATCACGACCGGTTCCCGTGCCTGCAGCTCGGCTATGACGCCCTCAAGATCGGCGGCACGATGCCGGCCGTCTTGAATGCCGCCAACGAAATCGCCGTGGCGGCGTATCTCCAGGAAGGCATCGGATTTCTGGACATCGCCGACGTCATCCGCAGCACGATGGATGCGCATACGCTCCGGCAGGTGCGCACCCTCGACGACGCGCTGGAAGCCGACCGCTGGGCCCGCGAAAAAGCCGGCGCCCACGTGCACGCGCTCGCGCACTAATGAAAATGATTGTCCTCAAGTCATCAAGTCTTCTTTGCGATCATCAAGTCTTTAAAGTCGTAAAGTCTTCAGGTCGTTTGGACTTTATGACTTGACTGACTTTCCGACTTGATAGACATGAACCTGGATAGACTTTCGGACTTTCTGACCGTGCAACAAGGAGTTTAAACGTGCTCGCTACATTCGCCTGGTCCCCCGACATGCTCCTGATCATCGCGCAAAAGACGTTCTGGTTCGTCATTGTCCTTGGCGTGCTGGTGGCGTTCCACGAGTTCGGGCATTTCCTCATGGCCCGATGGGTCGGCGTGCGCGTACTCAAGTTTTCGCTGGGGTTCGGCCCCAAGCTGGCCGGCCGGCAGGTCGGCGAGACCGAGTACCTGGTGTCGGCTGTTCCGCTGGGCGGTTACGTCAAACTGTTCGGCGAAGACGAGAGCGACGCGATTTCTCCCGAGGAGCAGCGCCGGTCGTTTTCGCATCAGAGCCTGTGGAGCAAGGTGCTCATCGTGGCCGGAGGGCCGGGATTCAACTTCCTGCTGGCCTATCTGATTTTCGCCGGCTGGCTCGCCACCGGCGCCCCGCTGTTCGTTCCCAGCTTCAAGGACCTCACGCCGGACATCGAAGCCATGAAACCCGGTTCGCCGGCCGCCTCCGCCGGCATGCAGGTCGGAGACCGGGTGCTGCGGATCAACGAGAAGGACATCTCCACCCGGACGGAACTGTACGATGCCGTCGCCAAGAGCAACGGCAGGCCGCTGACCTTCGACGTCCGCCGGGGAACCCAGGTCAAAACGCTGGTCGTCACGCCGGCCTCGACGACTGTTCACGAGGACGGCAAGGACGTCACGGTGTACTCCCTCGGCATCGAGGAAACGGCGCCGGTCATCACCGCCGTCATGAACGGCTCCCCTGCCATGGCGGCCGGTTTCAAGGAAGGCGACCGCATCGTGGCCATCGATGGACAAGGCATCCACACCTGGTCCCAGATGACGGGATTCGTCAAAGAAAACCCGAACCGACCGCTCAAGGTCGACGTCAACCGCGACGGCCGGACCGTCACGCTGACCGTCACGCCGGCCCTTGAAAAGATTTCGGTCAACGGCAAGACCTCCGAGATCGGGAAGATCGGCGTATCCGGGCCCGGCCGGTCGCTGATCCGCTCCTCCAGCCCCCTGCTGGCGGTCTGGCACGGTCTGGAAGCCACCTGGGGATGGACCGAACTCACCGTCGTCGGCATTTACAAGATGATCGCCGGAGAGATCTCCAGCAAAAACATCGGCGGGCCGCTCACGATCGCCAGCATCTCCGGCGAGGCCGGCGCGCAGGGCATGTCGAGCGTCGTGTTCCTGATCGCCATCCTGAGCATCAACCTGGGCGTGCTCAATCTGCTGCCGATTCCGATATTGGACGGCGGCCACCTGCTGTTTTTTGCGATCGAAGCGGTGCTTCGCAAGCCGCTCGGAGACCGCCAGCGCGAGCTGGCCCAACAGGCGGGCCTGCTGCTGCTCGTCTGCATCATGGTCTTCGCCTTCTGGAACGACATCGAGCGGCTCATCTCCCGCTGATCACTCATGCGCACGACGCAGTCGCTGATCCCGACCCTTCGCGAAGACCCAGGGGAAGCCGAAACCGTCAGCCACCGCCTGATGCTGCGGGCCGGCATGATCCGCAAGGTCGCCGCCGGCATCTACACCTATCTCCCGCTCGGGCTGCGCATCCTCCGCAAGATCGAAACCATCGTCCGCGAGGAAATGAACCGCGCCGGCGCGCAGGAAGTCCTGATGCCGATCGCCTCGCCGGCCGAGCTCTGGCGCGAGACGGGCCGCTGGGACTTCTACGGCAAGGAACTGGTGAGGTTCAAGGACCGTCACGAAAGGGATTTCTGCCTGGGCCCGACGCACGAGGAAGTCATCACAGATCTGATCCGGCGCGAAGTGCGGTCCTACCGCCAGCTCCCGTTGAACTGCTACCAGATCCAGACGAAATTCAGAGACGAAATCCGTCCGCGCTTCGGTCTCATGCGCGGACGCGAATTCATCATGAAGGACGCCTACAGCTTCGACCGGGACGAAGCCGGCGCCAGGATCAGCTATCAGAAGATGTACGACGCCTACAGCCGCATCTTTACCCGTTGCGGGCTGACCTTCCGGGCTGTCGAAGCGGATACCGGCCTGATCGGCGGCACCTCGTCGCATGAATTCATGGTGCTGGCGGACACCGGCGAGGAGACGATCGTCTACGCGGATGGCGGAACCTACGCGGCCAACGTCGAACGCGCCGAAGTCGCCGTGCCTGCGCAGGCCTCTCCGGAGGCGCCCCGTCCCCTTCGGAAAGTGTCCACCCCGGGCGCACGGAGCGTGGAGGACGTGACGGCCTTGCTCAACATCCAGCCGGCACAGCTCGTCAAAACCCTTCTGTACCAGACCCCGGATGACCTCGTTGCCGTGCTGGTCCGTGGCGACCATGAGGTGAACGAGATCAAAGTCAAAAAACTGCTGGGCGTGACGGCGCTGGAAATGGCCGATCCCGCGAAGGTGGCGGCTGCCACCGGCGCGCCGGTTGGATTCGCGGGCCCGGTCGGTCTGACAGTGCGCGTGATCGCGGACCATGCCGTCAAGGCGCTCCGAAACGTCGTGGTCGGAGCCAATGAAGCCGATGCCCACTACGTCGACGCCAACTGGGACCGGGACTTTCAGATCGCGCAATTCGCCGACCTGCGCAACGCCCGGGCCGGCGATCCGTCTCCGCAAGGCGACGGAGTCCTGCGCATCGCCCGCGGGATCGAGGTCGGCCATGTCTTCATGCTGGGAACAAAGTACAGCAAGGCGATGAACGCCGCATTCCTGGACCCCGACGGCAAGGAATGCCTGGCCGTCATGGGCTGCTACGGGATCGGCGTGAGCCGCGTCGCCGCCGCCGCCATTGAGCAGCACCACGACGCCAAAGGCATCCTGTGGCCGGCCCCCATCGCCCCGTTCCACGTCCACCTGCTCCCCTTGAGCCAGTCCGCCACCGTCTCTGCCACGGCGCAAACCCTGTACGACACGCTGTCGCAGGCCGGAATCGAAGTCCTGTGGGACGACCGCGATGAACGGGCCGGCGTGAAGTTCAACGATGCCGATCTGATCGGGGCTCCCTGCCAAGTGGTCATCGGCGAGAAAGGCCTGGCCCAGGGCACTGTCGAGCTCAAAGAGCGGAGGACGGGCGCCGTGAAGAAACTGGCCCCGGGCGACGTGCCGGTCCAGGCCAGGGAGCTGCTTGGATTGCGATGACCGGAGCCGGCAGTTTTCGGCAACTTTCTCTTGCGTTTCAATGTATTTCGTCCTAGTCTAAATAACACA
>MHEU01000012.1:19987-54795 GCA_001805245.1 Nitrospirae bacterium RIFCSPLOWO2_02_FULL_62_14
CTTCAGCAGAAGATCGCCTACGCGGAAGAGGTCAAGCGCATCACGAACCTCATCCATTCCGCGAAGGATCTGGACCAGATCATCCTCGACCTGCACAAGGACCTGACGAGCCTTTTCGACACCGAGGAAGTCACGATCTACGCGATCGACACCGAGAAAAAGGAGATTTTCTCCAGGGCCGCCCATCTCGACACGATCCAGGAAATCCGCGTTCCGATCAACGAACAAAGCATCGTGGGGTTCACCGCCAAGTACCTTCGCCCGGCCAATATCGCCGACGCCTACAACAAGGCGGAACTGGCCAACATCCACCCGGCGCTCGGGCATGACTCCTCATGGGACAAGAAGAGCGGATTCAAGACCAAACAGGTGCTCAGCTATCCCATCCTGGCGGAAAACAAATACCTCATGGGCGTCATTCAGATCATCAACAAGAAGACCGGCACGCGCTTTACGAAGAAGGACGAGGAAGCCGTTGCAGAACTCAGCAAGGGACTCGGCATTGCTTTTCAAAACCTCCAGAAACTGGCCAAGAAGGCCCCGACAAAATTCGGGGCGCTGGTCGCGGGGAACCGCATCACCCAGGCCGAACTGGACAATGCCATAGCCGAGTCGCGCAAGGGGCCGCAGGATCTCGAGTCCATCCTGCTGGATAAATACAAGATCCCGAAGACCGAACTGGTCAAATCCCTCAGCCAGTTCTACAAGTGCCCCCATGTCGAGTATGACGAGAAGATCATTCCCGACCCGGAGCTGGTCAAGCCGCTGAACGTCGAATTCCTGAAGAAAAACTTCTGGATGCCCCTTCGCCGGGACAAGACCGTCATCGAGGTCCTCATCGACGACCCCAACGACCTGGACAAGATCCAGGACATCAAACGCAGTTTCCCCGGTCAGAGCATCAAATTCTCCGTCTGCCTGCGTCGGGACATTGTTCAGTTCATTAAACGGTCGGGCGGCGCCGCGGCGGCTCCAGCAGTAGCCACCTTTAGCGGAGCGACAGACCCCGGCTCCCTGGATGAACTCCAGGCGATGATGATCGATGAGGCCAGCGAGGAGGCACAGGCCGACGCCTCCGCCGACTCCGGGATGAACGAGAACGACAGCACGGTCGTCAAGCTGGCCAATAAAATCATCATCGACGCATACAAGCTGAACGCGTCCGATATTCACGTCGAGCCCTACGGCGAGAAGAAGGAAACGGTCGTCCGATTCCGCGTGGACGGCACGTGCCAGGAGTACATGAAAATTCCACCGGCGTTCCGGCGCGCGATCGTCTCCCGCTTGAAGATCATGGCCAGCCTGGACATTGCGGAGCGACGGAAGCCGCAGGACGGCAAGATCAAGTTCAAAATGGCCGACAAGGAAATCGAACTGCGCGTCGCCACCATCCCGACCGCCGGCTACAACGAAGACGTCGTCATGCGTATCCTGGCGGCCAGCGAACCGGTGCCGCTGGACAAAATGGGCTTCTCGGAGCGCAACCTGCGGGAGCTCAAGCGGATTTCCGAAGTCCCCTACGGCATCATCCTGTGCGTGGGACCGACCGGATCAGGCAAAACCACCACGCTGCACTCCGTGCTGGGCAACATCAACGAGCCGGAATGGAAGATTTGGACCGCCGAGGACCCGGTCGAAATTACGCAGTACGGCCTGCGCCAGGTGCAGGTCCAGCCGAAAATCGGCTTTACTTTCGCCATGGCCATGCGCGCCTTCCTCCGCGCCGACCCCGACGTCATCATGGTCGGTGAGATGCGCGATAAGGAAACGGCCGAGACGGGCATCGAGGCCTCGTTGACCGGCCACCTGGTGCTCAGCACGCTCCACACCAACAGCGCGGTCGAAACCATCACCCGCTTGCTGGACATGGGATGCGACCCTTTCAGCTTTGCCGACGCGATGCTCGGCGTGCTGGCTCAACGTTTAGCGAAGCGGTTGTGCAAGGAATGCAAGGAGAAGTATCACCCCTCCAAGGAAGAGTACGACGAACTGGTCACTGCTTACAGCAAGGACTGGTGGGAGAAAAACAAGTTGCCCCCTTATGACGACAAGTTCATGCTCCATCGGCCAAAGGGCTGCGACACCTGCAACCGGGGCGGGTTCAAAGGACGGGTCGGCATCCATGAGCTCATGATCGGAACGGACAATCTCAAGAAACTCATTCAGACCAAGGCTAAGACCGAGGAAATGGTCCGCGCCGCCATGGAGGAGGGAATGACCACGCTGGTGCAGGACGGAATCGACAAGACCCTCCAGGGCCTCACGACATTTAAAGAGGTTAAGGCCGTGGCCATGAAGTAGTTCGCGCATCCTGCCTGAACATAGACAAAGGGGGCCGGCTCCACGCAGAGCCGACCCCCTTTGCTTTTCGGATCTGATCCTGTGAGCTACTTCATGGCCCGGACAATATCGCCGACCACGAATCCCGTCCCGGATGTGATCTTGGCCTCGGAAATCCGGTCGTTCTGGTGGCTCAGCAGCGTAATCTCGCCGATCAGCTTTTCCCGCTTGCCCATGGACCGGCCGGTTTCCGGATCGATCAGGTCCTGCCCGGCGCGATAGACGCCCAGCTTCGTCCCCGCCGTCAGCTTGGACTTCTCACCCGCACGAATGATGACCGTCGGCCCCTCGATCAGCATGATTTTGCTCTGGTACGGAAGATTGCTGAGTTTCGTGATCATCTTCTCCAGCACCTTCGAGAAGGCATCGCGCAGGGCACCGTCCCGCAAACCGACATCCGCCGTGGAACGCGATCCAAAACCCAGCAAGCCTCCGGTTTCCTTCTTGTACTCCCCCGCGCCGGATTCCGCCAGGAGGCTCTTGCCGGTCGCAATGTCGATCAGCGAATAGTCAACCGTCACCCGCGCAATTTGTGTCTTCGACTGCGTGATCAGCATATCCTTGCCCTCTTCAGCCTCTGAATAGGCCGTGATGGCTCCCTGCACGCGGTAGTCCACGGACTCGAACCCTTCCGCGGCATCCTTTTTCCCCTTCTTGACCGCGCCCGTCTGCTGATGCTTGATCAACTCCTCCTGTTGCTGCAAGGCATCTTCACTGATGTCGATCGGCTCCAGGCCGGCGGACTTCAACTGCGTCCGAAGGATGTCCGTCGCTGCTTCGCCGATCCCCAGCACTTTCGACGGGGTTTTATTGGCGAACTTAAGAATCGCGATCGTGTACGCCGGGCCGTGGTAATTGGCCCCCGCCGCTTCCAGCTTCTGCGTCTGCCCTGTCACACTGGCATCGTCCTTGACCTGACCTGAAATTGTCGGCGAGCATGCAGCCACCGCCAGCAAGCTCGCGACCATGAACGTGCTCCTCATCCCATGTCGAATCATACATCCCTCCATACCGACCTTCGGTTGATCCGCCATACCAAACTTCGCTTGAGCCGGCGGCTTTTTTACGTTGTATCAAAATTGTCGCCGCCGGAGAACACCCTCATGTGCTTTTTCCCTACTGCCCGGGCCCCGTGGGGAGCATCTTCCCGTAGGTCACAGGCTGACTCAACCCGCCGGCGTGATAGTATCCGTGAAACAGCACGTTTACCGCTGCATCCGTCTCTTCCTTCAGCACTGTCCCCATGGCCTTGCTGATAACCTTGCCTCCGATGCTCTCCGCGGCAGCCATTTCCACACCCGTGGTCCGCTCCGGAAGCTCCAGCCAGGGCGCCTCGATGTCGTCGCCCAGAAATTTTGGCAAGGCCACGTCGCTTTTGTCGGACATCTTCGAGCCAATGGACGATACCGCTCCCGCAAGCCCGATGGCGATGTTCACCCCGGGCACGTTGCTCAAAAAGGACCCGCTGGCCGTCAAGGCCTGCTTGATCCCGATGCCATTCTTCCAGAGCACCTCACCGGTCTTGCAATCGACCAGCTTGGTCCGGATACGCACCCGCTTGACGTTGTAGATGCCCGTGATCTTCTGGCTGAAGTCCTCCAGGGACGCATACATGACGGCATCGACACCGAGCGCCGCGCCTAATTTCTTCGGCGTCGCCATGTCCAGTTGCGAGCCCAACGTCAAACTCATTTGATCCTTCAGTATCTGGTTTGTCTCGGCGTTCGGTTTGACCACGGGAAAATAATAATGGAGTGTCTCCTGATACAGAGCCTCCTGCACCGCGGCAGGACCGTCCACATCGACGCTGTTGTTCACCACCGGGAGGATCGCAAGGCTCTTCACGGGGCTGCCGGGGTTGGGCGTGACCGGAGGGAGGGTGACGCAGGCGGACACCAGCAAACACAGAACAAGCGCGAGAACCGGCAGCACCGATTTCCTGATCATCTGGACAATCCTCCTATCCATAATACGGCCAGTCACTGCGTGATCATGACTTCATCAAACGTGCCGAGACCACCGATGGAAATCCCGACTTTCTTGGCTCCTGGCGGGGCGGGAAACGTGATCTGCACTCGCTTGATATCGCCCGGCCCGACGCTGCAGCAGGTATCACCGTCAACACCCGTACTTTCGTATTTTTTGTTGGTGTTGTAATCCAGCACCGAGCCGCTACTCACGGCGAAGTGGCCGGATTGTTTGGTCCCAGCGGCCGCTTCAACTTTTCCCTGATAAACGCCCGACACCACCACCTGCAGCACGGAGCCTCGAACCTTCACCTCGTTCAGTTGGACGACGACATCCTTGTCTCGTGCGGACCTCATGCTCTTCAGGACACCGTACGTCTTTGCACCACCCATGCCCTCTTCAGGAGATGCCGGCATGGAGGAAGCCGTCGGTGCCGATGCTGCTGCCTCGGCGCACTTGCCGGCCACGCAAAGCTCCAGCGTGTTGCCGGTTGCGGCGATGATGTCCAGGTCGAGGCCCTGGATCGGCTTGGACGCCAGCTCGTCGCCGAGCTGCTGCGCCGAGCTCTTGGCATCCACCTCGAGTACCGCTTCGCCTCGCTCGAAACTGCGCTGGATGACGTTCTGCACCCCCCGGACTTTGCCCTTGAGGAATTCCTTGATCTTGATGAGGTCCTTCATCCCGCTCAGGCCGCGGATCGTCAACTGGATCAGCTGGCCGCCGCTCATCTCCGCAGTCCATTTCGCCGTGATCTGCTCAACCAGTTTGTCGGCCACCTGCCGGGCTGCATTTTCGATGGCCTGATTTCCGCCCACGTGCTGCGCGATGTGCCGCGCCGCCGCATTGCCCCTGACGGATGCCAACACCTGGCCATTGTCCACCCGGACGGCGCTGAGCGTGATGTCCGCGAGATAGGACCCGACAGAACTGCCGGCCGTGCGCGGTCCCTCCTTGGCCAGTGCTTTGCCTTTAATAATGATCTCGGCTCCCATCTTCCGTCCGATATCGCGGGCGCCCGTATCGGTCAAATCCGCGATCCGGTAGGCGTTGGAAATCTCGAACTTGCCGGTCACGGCGGAAATATCAATAACGTTAAAACCCCGGTTCAGAAATTCCTCCTTCAGCACGGTCTCGGACACGGCCATTTCAACCGACTGGCCGGCAAAGGCGGCGCCGCCCTTGCCCCAATAGCCCCACCAATACAGAAGAATCTCCTGCCCGACGTTCTGCTCCGCAATCATGAACAGCGTTCGGGGCTTGCCGACGCGTGCAATCAACAACCCCAGAGCACCGAGATCGTTTTTGAGATTTTCCGTAGATACCGTCGCCGAGATGGTCACCGCGTAGAGATCCTTGCCCGGCGATTCCTTGACGACCTTGTATTCCTTCACATACCCCTGGCTTTTGTTGTAGATGTTGTCGCGGACCACCTGGAAGTTTTCCACCAGCGTCTCGGAGGACACCATCGTGCCGACCGCCTGCTCCACGGCCTTCCGCAACGCATCCTGGATTGCATTGTCCCGGGCAATCGCCGGTTCCCCCTGCACTCCGGCCATTCCCTCAGACACCACTGTCTGGGTCTGTGCCAGGGCCTGGCCCGACCATACCGCGCTGAACAGGCACGCGAAGGCCAAGACCCCTGCGTGGAAGACATGGAAGATTGACTGTCGCGATAAAACCATCAAGTTGTTCATGATTCCCTCCGCAAAACCGCGTCGAACGCGCGATGGTTATGCCATACCCCATACAACCATGCAAGCCCTTTGTCTGACTGGTTACCCGCCCGCCGCCCTCCGGCGAAGCACGCGATAAATCGGAATCGGTTCGCTCTTCCCCTTGACCCGGATCGGCTCCATCGGTTCCACTTCAACAGCGTCCTTAACCTCGTCACAGGTCGCTTGCGTGATGATAATCTCGCCGGCTTTGGCATTCTGTTCGAGACGACAGGCAAGGTTCACGGCGTCACCGATCACGGTGTAATCCAGGAAGTCCTTCGAACCCAGATTGCCGACCGTCACATCGCCGGTATTGATGCCCATCCCGACGCCGATCGTCCTGCGCCCTTCCGCCGTCAGCTTCTGGTTCAACCGCGCAATGGCTTCCTGCATGTCCAGCGCCATCAGCACAGCCCGCTTCGCCTGATCCGGCTGCGGCACGGGATTGCCGAAGAACGCCATGATCGCATCACCCATGAACTTGTCCAGCGTGCCCTCGTACTTGAACAGGATGCCGGTCATCTCGGTAAAATACTCGCTCAGGAGCTGCTGCACCTCCTGCGGCTCCATCTTCTCCGACATGCTGGTGAAGCCGCGCACGTCCGAAAAAAACATCGTCAACCGCTCTTTGCGTCCGCTCGGATTGGCCGCGTCCGGATGCTGGACCAGAAAGTCCCGGACCTGATGCGACACATAGCGGCCGAACATGCCTTCCACCTGGCGGCGCTTCTTGCGCTCGATGAGCCGCTGATACGACACGGCAGCCGTATGCTGCGCCGCCAGCAGGAAATACATGGGCGTGATATCCAGCCAGTAGTCATACCGCCACAGCATGAGCAGGCCCGCTGTACCGATTCCCACGTAAAATGCCCATTTAAACACCGTGGTGACAAACGAGCCCCGCGTCCTGCTGATGAGCAGCCACGTCCCCAGGATGCCTTGGACCACCAGAATGGCCGGCACCACGCCCTTCTGATTCTTGCTGCGCGTCACGAACCGCCGATCCAGGATCGTCTGGATGGCGTTCGCGTGTATTTCAAACCCGTCCATCAATGCGCCGAGCACCTTGACCTCCTGCTCGCTGTCTTCGAGCTTGAGGGTCGTGGCCTCCTTCTGCAGATAGGGCGTGCAGTAAAAATCGTGCAGCGTGGGCGTCGAGGGACCGATCAGGACGATTTTTCCACGGACTTCGCTCGGGTCCAACTCTCCCTTCACCGCCCGCCAGAAAGACATCCTGGGAAACGTCCCCGGAGGGCCATGGAAACGAATCAGCATCCGCCCGTTGGGATAGGGAATCCGGAGCGGCCCCAGCAGGAATTCATCGGCCCGGGACAAGTCCAATTCCTGCTCGCCCTCGAAATTCAAATAGAGACGCGCCAACTCCAGGCTCATCGTCAGCACCGGCGCCGGCTCATCGCCGGAAAAATCCAGTGCCAGCAGCGGCATGTCCCGCAGGCACCGGTCCTTTTGAAGCGCCACGTTGATCATTGCTTCGCTGAGTTCGACATCCCGGAACAGTTGGAGCGGCACCCGGTGCCCCTTCTGGCCGATATAGCGGGCCAGAACCACGTTGCCGGCACGTTTGAGGGCGCCCGCAAACGCCTTGTCCTGCCTGGGGTCCTTCGGCCGCGAGAAAATAATGTCGAACCCGATCAGCGACGCGCCCGCCTCAGACAGATGCGTGACCGCATCCGCGTACATAGCCCGGGTAATGTCGTTCGCCCGGACATTGAGATGGTCCTCTGTTTCTTCGTCGATCCGGAGCAGCAGGACCGGTGTCTGCAGGGGGGGATTCGGAAGACGATTGAACGGGAAATGCGTGAACGCGGTGTGCCGGAGATCGTAGGATCGAAGCTCAAACCATTCGAAGGTGCCGAGAAAGAACAGAAGGATAAAACCCAGCGTGAGTCCGCCGCCCCAGGCGACCCGGAGCACGGTATCCCGCTTCACCCATTCAAGGCTGCGGCTCCACCGTTGCGCGAGGACCTTCGCTTTCATCTCCCCCACTCAGGAACACGCCCCTGCATGGCGCAGCAGGAGAAATGCGGAGGTGAACCGAACTGCATCCGCGCGCCCAGACGAACCGACGGGAATTAGCGCGCGGCGTCTGGAACGACCGCGGCGAGCAGGTGCTCGAATCCCGGGGCCCGTCCCTCCATGCCTCCGATCAAGGGATCCGTCACAATGGTGACGCGGGACCGTTTCAACGCCACGCTCAGGGTTGAGTCGTCCCGGATTTTCTTGGCGTCGTCGCTGCTGATGATGATATTGGCCTTCAGCGCGCCGGCCTTGTCCCCGCCCTTGATCTTCAGCGGCTTGCGTCCCTCCCGTGGAGGAGCCAGGGGCGGTGTTTGGACCGGCCGGACGATGTAGGCACTGTCTCCGAACAGGGACGACAGATCGGCTCCCTTCGGGGCAGACATGTAATGCACCATGCCGTCCTTCTGCGCAGCCGCCCGATCGACCGTCTTGGGCCCGTAAACCACTTCCCCCTTGTCGTCGAGCACGGCAGGGAAGCAGGCAGGTTTGAGGCCGAGCCCGCGCGCATCGATGACCAGACCGGTGTAGCTGTCCTCAGCCGGCTCAGGCGGAAGCTTCTGATCTTGGACGCCCATCTGGTCCAGGAACGGATCGTAGAGCGAATTGACGCCCCACAGCGGCGCCTTGACCAGGACCTCCACGCTTCCGTCCGGGGATTCGTTGGTCTTTTCAATCTGCGCCCCCTTGACGAATCCGCTGACCTGGCTTTTGATGACGTCGTTCTGGATCATGTAATTCTCCACCAGCGTGGCGGCATCGATCCGGACGCCTTTTACCACTTCCAGCAGATTCCTGACCGCGACGGAAAAGGCCGCCCGCTGAGCCATGGCCTTGCCGGCTGGTCCGGCGTTCGACGGCGGCACGCCGATTCCTGTTGCCTTGACCCACCCGGAGGTCCAGTTGACTGATCCGGATGACATCTGTTCGACCAGAGGCGCCGGCTTGGCCGTCTGGGCCAGCGCCATCGGGGCGGCCCCCAACGCGCAGACGCCGATCGCGGCGCCCACCAGCATCCCGTGCCTCCGTGCTGCCCACCATGCCCTTCGGTGTGCCATGTATCTCGCCTCCCTCACAAGTCTCCCCGATTCGGTGTCACTAGATTTTCAACGCTTCCTTGAACATGCGGATGGCCAGCAGCGCATCCGCCCCGGATACCGCCTGCCCGCCGCCAAACTCTCCCGTCACCTTGTCGGCCTCGAGAATCCCCCGGCTGCCGAGCACCATGGCGGCATTGAAATAATACATGTCCGGCCGCACGTCCGGATACGGTGACTTCTGGCCGAAAAACTGCGTCGCCAGCTTGGTGTCGCCAGTGATCCGGATCATGATGTCCTCCAGCATGACGGCGTATTCCGCCTTGAGGAGCGGCTTGCTGGGCTCGAACTTGTGATCCGGCGAGGGCTCCAACCCGCGCACGCCCAATTGGATGACCGTGTCGATATCGGGCTTCAGCGGGTGGGTGGCGATATCGGTCGCCGGCTCCATCGCGACGATTGAATCCGCCTTGAACTCTTCCTTGCCCGGTGATTTGAAGGAGGGGTCAAAGGTCTTCCCCCGCTTTTCGAACAACCGGTCGATGTTCAACTCCTGAATGAACAACGCCGCCACATCGGCCCGGCTGATCTTCTCGATGATCGCGATCTGCTTGCCGATCTTCGTGCCGGGCGCCGCGCGCTGGATCTTCTGCACGACGTGCCACTCTTTGTCGGCCTCGCCGGTGAAATCCCTGTTCAAATCCAGCACGGTCTTGAATTGGTCGGCGGACTTGTCGAACTCGAGACCCATCCGGTAGGCGCGGCCCATGTAGAAATGCAGCTCCGCGTTCTGCGGATCCCGCTTCATGGCCGTTTTGTACGCATCCTCCGCATCCTCGACCCAGTCTTTCCTGCGCTCCATGGATAGCACACGGATCTTCATCACCTCGGCCACGATGACCGGCGATTTCTGGAGATCCTCGGCCTTGTCGATCGCCTTGTAGGCCTCCTTGTACTCGCCCTTGGCCCCGTGCACCAGCCCCATGCCGGCATAGCCCGGCGCGAATTTGGGATCAAGATCGACGGCCCGCTGGAAGGACCGCATGGCCCCGTCCCAATCTTCCTTGTTCGACAACCGGATGCCGGTCAGATAATGGTGCTCCGGCGTATCCAGCGCCGCTTCCGGTTTGGCCGGCCCCTTGCCGCATGCCGTCAGAAGGCTCATTCCGCCGATCAACGCCAGAACCATCACCACGCTTGCCACAGTTCTCAATAGGGTTTTCATCGTCACACTCCTTTCATACCGCCAACAGCAAATAGCCAATAGCGGATAGCCAGAACTTCAGAGTATTCAGCCTCCACTGCCTTGCTTCGCTCCTTGCTACGCGCTACCTGCTATTCGCTTGCCACTAGTCCAAAATCACCATCACGCGGGCCTTCTCCAGGAAGGTGAGATGTTCCTTCATCCCGTGGAGAACCTGCGCATCGCTGTTGCTGATCACTAAATCCGTCTTGTTGGGCCCGTCCGTTTTCAGCGCTTTGACCATCAAGGGACGATCGGTCACCCGCGGATTGCCCTTGGCGGATTCCACGTCCTTGAGATAGCCGACCATGCCCTGCTCGACCGCATACTGCCGGTTGACAAACGCCGACCCGTAGACTTCCCGGCCTTCCTCATTGCGGATCTTGGGCGCAACCGCCGGACGGACACCGATCCCGCGCGCATCCACGATCAAACCGGTGAAGGCTGCCGACGGAGGCGCCTGCCCCTGCGGAATCGGGACCACCTCGACACCCCCGCTGGACTGCGGCAGGAACGTGTTGGAGAAATCACCGGTCAGTTTCATGGCCACCGTGACCATCACAGACCCGTCCGGGCTGACCTGCTTCTTGATAATCTGCGCGCCCTGAACAAACCCGCTCACTTCCGTCTTGATCACATCGCTGCTCACGATCATATTTTCCACCAGCGTGGCGGAATCCACCCGGATGCCCTTCACGGTTTCCAGGAGATTTCTCGTCGCCACCAGAAACGCCGCCCGCTCGGCCATGGCCCGCGCCTGCGCGGCATTCACGGCGTTCGGCGGCGGCGCGCCAAACCCCGTCGCCGTCACCACGCCCTTCGTCCAGTCGATGGCTCCGTCTGCGCCGGCAGGCTCAACCACGCCGCCCAGTTGGGCCCACGTCAGGCCGGCCCCGGCCAACGCCCCGACGGCCACCAGCACCAGCACGCCTCGCAACAGTTGTCGTGTCATTGCCATTCCCCCCTTTTCCCGGATCATCTTTTTATATTCTACTGCGAGATCGCCCCGCCGCTAGGGCCTCACTTCGTACGGCATCGTCGTTTCGTTCCAGTCCTCGTCCTCCAGTTGTGCCAGCCGCTTGATGACGTCCTGGATCATCCCGTTCTCCCCGCCCGTGTATGTTTTGAACACACCGTTTGAGTTGTCGGTGCCGACCAGGCTGACCGGCTTCCGCGTGGCGATCACCTTGATATATTCCCGGGCCTTCTTCGTGCCCTTCGGCAGGCTCACCCGCAACCGCACCCCGAGCGCGCGCAGGGTCTCGCTCGGAAACACGATCTCCTGATCGGGAAGAATCTGGTTCCGCTCCACAAACTTGTTCGGCAACAGCAGCGTCACCCCGCCTTCCTGAGTCACGCTGAAGACGTGCAGGTAGGCCGGCTGGGTCGCATGAATTTTGATGAGCGCTTCCTCCATGTCCTGAAAGACCGTCTTGTTCAGGGAGCCGCGCAACTCGAATCCGGCGCGCCGCTCGACGCGCACGGGCCGGACCTGCGCCTTGACCGTGGTGCGATAGACCGCCATGGCCGGTCCGCTCCGCTTCTTCTCCTCTTTTACTTCCTGAATTTCCTCGGTCGTCCAGTGCTCCTCCTCGATCACGCCCCGGGACACCGACGAAATCAGTTCGTCCGTGATTTGGGAATTATGCAGCACCGATGCGCTTCGCACAAACACCCCCACCGCCTGTTCGATCGCGTTGCGACGCGCCTCGTCGCGAGCCCGCCCTCGTACTTCGTCTAGAGACATGTCCTTCAAAAACGGTGCCATCCCCTCGGCAACGACAGTGACCGGTGCAGATGCCTCTGCAGACGCCGTGTGGTCCCCTGCGCATATTCCAATGATCACGCCAAGCCAGACGGTGACAAAAAATGCGCTGTGGGACAACCACACCAACTGTGTTTTTTTCGCGACCGCCTGATCATGGCCGGTCTGGTTTTTGGAATCTGCACGATGTTGCGATGGCAGCGGTGATAGCAACGAATAGGCGGAAGGTATGATCATAAAATGCTTCGGAAACTCCCGTAAAGATCAGGGGGTGAGGATAGAGTGAACGGAGCGGAATGTCAAACAGAGAGAACTCGCGCAACACATTGAATTATTATGACTATTTTCTCATTTGATCTTGGCGGCTTTCCGGTTTCACCTTATCGGTTGGGCCGGGCGCAGACCAGAGCTTCAACTCGGCCTCGAGTTGAAGGATCACGTCTTTCTGCCCCTGAGCCCGCGCCAACGCCAACGCATGGTTCAGCTCGGGCAAGGCGCGAGGCATATCGCCGAGCGCGCGATAGGTCCAGTAGGAGCGCTGGGCATAGGCCAGCGCGTCGCTCTGTCGGTGCTGCGCTTCCGCGACGCGGGCCAGGCTGCCCAAATCGGCCGCGATGGCAGGCCGATTCTCCATTGTCTTGTCCAGTTCCAGAGCCGTCAGGAATTTCGCTTGCGCATCGTCCAACTTGCCGGCTTCCTCGGCAATCAGCCCGAGGTTCGCCAGGTTGGCCGCCTGCGCCGATCGGTCCTGACGCGCTTCGTTGATCGCCAGCGCCGCGCGAAAGGAAGATTCCGCCTGCTCCTTCCGGCCGGCCCGCTTCTCCAGCAATCCGATGTTGTTGAGCAGCACCGCCTCGCTCTGCTGACCCTGCGTGTCCCGGGCCAGGGCCAGCCCCTTCGCATAGACCGACGCGGCTTGATCGGGCTGCCCGGCCAACTGCAGCGCAGTCCCCAAATGCGTCAGCGTGTCCACCCTCAGGTCCGGCCGATTCAGGGACTCGGCCATGGCCAGCGCCTGCTGATGCAGTTGAATCGCGGCCGCCGGCGCTCCCTCCACGGCGGCCACCGCGCCCAAATCGTTCAGCGCCTGGACCAGTCCCGGCAGGTCGTCGAGACTCTCGGCCAGCTGCCTGGCGCTCTCGAATGAAGTCTTGGCTCTCGCACGATCGCCGCGATCCAGCGCCCGGTGCCCCTGGACGTGCAACGCGCGGACCTTGGCCGCCAGCGTAGCCTCCGGGATCTTCTCCGGCTCCCCGGAACAAGCCGCCAGGAGCATCACCACGCTGACGAGCCCCCTCACTCCGACTCTGAATCGCCGATCATTCACCGGTTGACCTGATCCCCCCGGAGACTTTGCAGACCGCTGCCCGCCTTGGCGGACTCCTTCGGCTCCGCGTTTTTAATCATGGTGCTCACCGGAAACGTTTTCTTGGCGCCGCGCACGATGGTGTTGACGTCGTCCAGCGTCGCGTTGGCCGTGTGGACGAGCGGCGGGAGTTCCTTGGCCAGATTTTTAAAGGACTCGGTCGTCGCGCGGATGTTGTTCACCGCATCCTGGGCGGACTCCGTCACCGCCGGCAGTTTTCCAGTCACCGTCCGCACGTCGCCCGCGATGCGATCGAGCGTCGTCACCGTTCTCTTGACGGAGGCCGTCAAATCCGGCAGCGTCCCCGTCGTCTTCTCCACCGAGGCCGCCGTCCGCTGCACCGAGGCCATCATGACCGGCAGCTCCCGCGTCGCCTTTTCGACGTTCACCAGCACCTGCCCGCCGGTCTGCACGGCCGCGTGCACGTCCTTCGTGATCTCCTCCACGCGGAGCAGCGTCCGCTGCACGGACTCCAGAACCGGCCTCACTTCGTCCATCATCTCCGCCATGTCGCGGGGCTCCACGACCTTGATGGTCGCCCCGTCCTGCAGCATGGGCTGGTCCTTGCTGCCCATCACGATCTGCACCAGCGTCTGCCCCACCAGCAGGGAGCTTTTGCTGACGCTGGCGACGGAGTCGGTGCGGATCTTGTCCTGAAACTGCCCGTAGACCTCCATGGCCATATAAATGGCCCCCTTGTCGTCAAAAGCCACCTCCCGCACCCGCCCAATCCGGATCCCGGCCATCAGCACCGGCATGCCGGGCTCGAGCCCGTACGACTTCGTCAGGCTCGCCGTCAGGGTGTACTTCTCTTCGAACATGTGCTCGGCTTTGGCCATGAAAATACCGACCACGATGAGGCCGGCCATCGGAATCATCACGAAGGCCCCGACGATTCGCGCAATGCCTCCCCACGACATGGAATGGGCATAATGCATCTGCATAAGATCACCTCATGGATACGAGAAAGGTTACGCGACCGACCGGCTTCCCAGATAGGCTTGCAGGGCGATGTCGGGCATCTTGGCCATGTCGGCGTAGGGCCCCACCGCTTCGATGCGCCCCTGACGGACAAACGCGATCCGGTTGGCGCGTTCGAGCAGCACCGACGGGTTGTGCATGCTGGCGAGGATCGTGACGGTGCGGGTACGCCGGTACTCCGCCAGCACCCGATCCACGCGTTGCGCCATTTCCGCGTCCAGCCCCCCCATGGGCTCGTCGAGCAGCAACAGCTCCGGGTTCATCACCAGCGCCCGGGCCAGGGCCGCGCACCGGGCCTCGCCAAGCGTCAGTTGCGACGGGAAAAGTTTCTGCAACGGCGTCAGGCCTAACGCGTCCAGGAGCGGCAGGACTTTCGGCAGCAGCGTCGCTTCGTCCACCCCCTGATGATAGACCATCGGCAGGGTGACGTTGGTATAGAGCGTCATGTTGCTGCGCAGTCCCGGCTGCTGCAAGACCACGCCGATTCGCTGCCGCAATTCCGTCAGCTGCTCGCTGTCCAGCGCTGCGAGATCGTGGTCGAGCACCCGGACGGTCCCCTCTTCCGGCGCCACCAGCCCCGCGCAGAGCTTCAGGAGCAGCCCCTTGCCGGAGCGACCGGGACCGACCAGCGCCACGAATTCACCGGGACTGACGGAGAGCGTGAACTCCGTCTTCCAGTCCTCGCCTGTCATGCCGGCCCGCGCCCGATTCAGCTCAACCGCATATTTCATGCACGCGCACCTTCAACGCCCTTCGCGAACGACCCGCATCGCCGGTCCGTCAAAAATACACCGCCACCGTCACCAGAATATCCACCAGCAAACAGATCGTGATGGAATTAATCATGGCCTTGGTCACCTGCTGCGGCACTTCCGTGTAGGACGATCGCACCGACAAACCGTGGTGGCAGCAGACGACCGCCACCGTGGTCCCGAACAACACCCCCTTGGCGACGGTCCCCAGCACGTCCACCAGCGACAGCGACTGCGCGACCGCGTGGGCAAACGGATAGAAGGGAATCGTCAGCTTGATCCGGGCAATGATGAACCCGCCGAGCACGGCGATCGCGTCAAAATAAAAGATCAGGCAGAGCATCGAGAGCACCACGGCCACGACGCGCGGCATCACGATATACCGGGAGGTCCCGATCCCCATCAACTCGAGCGCGGTGATCTCCTGGGCCACCCGCATATTCCCCAATTCCGTCGTGATGGCGGCGCCGGACCGGCTGATGACCAGGATCGCCGTCGTCAGCGGCCCCAGCTCGCGAATGATGACGACCACGATGATGCTGCCGATCAGCCCTTCGCCGCCCACCTTCGGCAACTGCGTGCCGGCCTGCATGATCACGATCAGCCCCAGCATGAGCGCGACGGCGCTGACCACCGGCAGGGCATCCACGCCGGTGAACAGCATCTGACGGAGCGTCACGCGCAGCGACGCCCAGCGCCCCTGCCGGCCGGGAGAGACCAGTTCGCAGATGGTCAGGTAGACCTGGGCGGAGAGGTCCGTCAGATAGATGTAGCCGTCAATGGTTTTTTGGCCGAGCCACCCGATCACGCTGGATCCTCTGCGCCGGGACGCATGGGGTTGATGTGGGACACGATAGGAGAACGCATTGCGATTCTAGGAGAAACGTCGCATGAATGCAACGCATACCCTCCGCGCAAACCCCGTTTGACAAGCAGCCGGAACGGGCCTAGACTTCGCTCGCGTTCGTGCCCGCGTATCGTGCACCGTTCAGCACGCGCGAACCGGCAGAGGAGAAACAGCATGCGGCCCCTTCGACACACTGTCGCCGTCTTCACCGCCTGGCTCGGCCTCGCCGTCTTTTCGACCGGAGGGCCGGCGGCGGCGGGCGATCCCATGGAGGAGATCAACAAGCGTTTCCAGCAGCACAAGGAAGCCGGCGACACCGCCGTCCTCGACGTCCAGCAGCAATACAGCGCGCAACGCGCCGCCATGGAAATGCAATGGAAGCAGCGGGAGCAGGCCATCGCCGCCCGGTGGCAGCAGATGAAACGTGAGATCGAACAAAAGTGGGACCGGGCCCGCCAGTCGAACGAGAAGGAATGGGTGGACTATTCCCCCGCCTATGAAGCCCGCAGCACCGTGGACTTTGAAAAGGGCGTGATCGAAATTACGGTGCTGGTCCCCATCGGTGAAATCGATTCGTCGCACACGGATGCCGACGCGGTTCTGCTGGCGATGAAGGAGGCGCAAGCCGAAGCCGGCGCCTCCGGCGCGCCCCGATTGGCAACCGCCGCCGCGACGGATCCGGCCAGCGTCATGATCGCGCGCGCCGCCCTGCCGGCTGCGTGGGCGAAAATCGTCCGGCAATTCGAGCAGGTGTTTTCCAAGGAGGCCGCATCCGGCCGGCCCGTGCTGGCCAATCAGGTGGTGGCCAAATCAGGCGCACCCGTCGCGACTCAGGCGGCGAAGTCGTTCGTGGAATCGGAGGTTATTCCGAACGCCGTCGTTGAAGACAAGCCGATGCAGGCGCAGGACGGCGTGACCCGCGCCCAGGTGACGGCGAAGGTGCCCCTGGCATCGGACCACCTCCGGCAGCGCGCCCAACTGTACAAAGACGACGTCGCCGCCCACGCGAAACGGCACGGGCTCGACCCCCGCCTGCTCTTTGCCATCATCCACACGGAATCCTATTTCAATCCGCTCGCGCAAACGCCGGCGCCCTCCTACGGCCTCATGCTGCTGGTCCCCAGAGGACCGGCCCGCGATGCCTACAATTATCTCTACAAAAGCGACATCGTCCTCGACGACAACTACCTTCAGGACCCGGCGCACAACGTCGAACTCGGTGCAGCCTATCTGCATCTCTTGCGGCGGCAGCTGGTCCCCAACATGGAAGAGGGCGACAAGAAGAACTTCCTCGTCGCCTGCGCCTACACCTGGGGCATGGACAGGACCCGCGACCAGATTCTGAAGCAGGCCCGCGTCCAGGATCTGACGTCCACCCAGGTCTTCACCCTCCTGACCCAAAAGACCCCGGAAAACACCCGCGCCTATCTCAACCGGGTCAAGGACCGCATCACGATGTACGACGCGCTGGCGCCGAAATAGCGAACCGCAGCCTGACCAGCCATCATTTCTCCTCGCAGGACTCCGCATGAGGGCCGCAGAAGGCCGGCAAAGGATTGACTTGATAGCGGCTTTTGAATAGGCTGCACCGGCATCTCACCACAGGAGACCTGCAGTGCGCGGACAGACTTCCAAGACACTCTTCTCCGATGCAGCCCTTGGCGGCTTCATCACCCTGCTCTGCCTGATCGCCTACTTCGGGGACTGGCCCCTGTTCCGTTCCATCGAAGCCTGGACGTATGACATCCGGGTCCCGTTGCGCGCCAATCCCAAACCCTCCGACCAGGTCGTCATCGTCGGTGTGGACGAGGAAAGCCTGACCAGGATTGGACGCTGGCCATGGCCCCGATCGGTGATTGGAGAACTGCTCGACATTCTGCGTGAGAGCGGCGCCAAGGTGATCGGCGTCGGTTTCGTGTTCTCCGAGCCGGACTATAATCAAGGATTGCAGGAAGTGCGCGCGATCCGGAGGGAACTGGCGCTCCAGGGCCAGCCTGTCCCGGAACCCAAGCCGGGATCGAAACCGCGCGACGGCGAAGGCCGCTCCCAGGAAATGTTCCGCATGGTGCTCGACCTTCTCGGTGAAGCGGAAGTACGGCTGGATCACGACGCGAAACTGGAAGCTGTCCTGCAGCGCACACCGCAGGTCGTCCTGCCGGTCCTGATGGAACGGGGCAAGCCGGGCGGCGAGGCGGAGGAGCTCCCGAAGCCGGTGCTGGCCAACGCCCTGGCGCCGACGGCGCAACCGCTCCCCACGGACACCCTGCTGCAGATTGAGACACGCAAGCTGGTGCCGCCCCTGCCGGCCTTTCTTCCCGACGGCGTGGCGCTGGGTCACTTTACAATTTCGGCCGATCGCGACGGGCGGGTCCGCCAGGAACAACTGGCCCTGGAATATCGCGGACGTCTCTATCCCTCTTTTGCGTTGCGCATCCTGAGCGCGTACCTCGCCGTGCCGACCGCTCAGATCACGGCCCGGCCCGGAACCGGCATCACCGTCGGCGCGGTTCGTTTCCAGACCGACGACGCCCTGCGCATGCCCATCAGCTTCAACGGTCCTGCCGGCACGTTCAAAGCCGTGCCGGCCCATGCCGTGTTGACGGGGCAAATCCTGCCGGACACGTTCCGCGGCAAACTGGTCCTGCTGGGGCCGGTGGCTCCGGACATCAGCGAACACCTCGCCACGCCGACGTCGCGCGGGATGGCCGGCATGGAAATCGTCGCCACCGTTCTCCAGAACGCCCTGAACAAGAACCTGCTCGTGACGCCGCCCTGGGCCTTCGCCGCAGAACTCGGCATGCTTCTCGGCTTCGGGCTGATCCTGACCCTTGGCCTGCCCCGGCTCGGCACGCTCACGGCCGGCATCATCACGGGCATTCTCCTGGCCGGCTGCCTCACGGGCACCACGCTCGCCTACGCCCACCACGGCTACCTGGTGACCGCGCTCTATCCCAGCCTGCTGTTGCTCGCGGGGTTTGCGGTTCTCGGCATGCGCCGGTTCCTGCTCTCGACCAAACAGCAGGAGATGGTCGTGGCCGACAGCATCGAATCGAATAAAATGCTGGCACTCTCCTTCCAGGGACAGGGCATGCTGGACATGGCGTTCGAGAAATTCAAGAAATGCCCCCTGGACGACTCGGTCATGGACCTGCTCTACAATCTGGCGATGGACTTCGAACGCAAGCGCATGTTCAACAAATCCATCGCCGTCTACGAGCACATCGCGACGCAGAACCCGGCGTTCAAGGACATCAAGGAGCGCACCGCCCGCCTGAAAGACATGGAGATGACGATGACGCTGGGCAGCGGCCGCAAGCGCACCAGCGCCGAGGGCACGGTCATCGTCGCCGGAGGCGCCGCCCGTCCCACGCTGGGACGGTACGAAATCGAGAAGGAACTCGGCCGTGGCGCGATGGGCACGGTGTTCCTCGGCAAGGACCCCAAGATCAACCGGTTCGTCGCCATCAAAACCCTGCGGCTGGATGAAGTGGATGCGGAGATGGTTCCCGAGGTCAAGGAGCGGTTTTTCCGGGAAGCCGAGTCCGCCGGACGCCTGAACCATCCGAACATCGTCACGATCCACGACGCCGGCGAAGAGCAGGAGCTGGGCTATATCGCCATGGAGGTTCTGGACGGCAAGGACCTCAAGGAGTGGTGCCGCAAGGACAATCTTCTGCCTATGAAGCAGGTGCTGGAAGTCGTCGCCGAAGTGGCGGACGCGCTCGATTACGCCCACAGCCAGAACGTCGTGCACCGGGACATCAAGCCCGCCAACATCATGATGCAGAAGGACGGCACCGTGAAGGTCACGGACTTCGGCATCGCCCGGATCACCACCTCGTCAAAAACCCAGACCGGAGTGCTGCTGGGCACGCCCAGCTATATGTCGCCCGAGCAGATCACCAGCACCAAGGTGGACGGCCGCGCCGACATCTTTTCGCTGGGTGTCGTGCTGTTCGAAATGCTTGCAGGAGAAAAACCGTTTCAATCGGACAATCCGGCGACGCTCATGTTTCAAATCGCGAAGGAGCCGCACCCGTCGATCCTCAAGATGCGACCCGATCTGCCGCCGGCATGCGAGGCCGTCATCGACCGGGCTTTGCAGAAGGATGCGGCCCAGCGGTACCAGCGGGCGGCGGAGATGGCCGAGGCATTACGGGCTTGCGCTCAGGGGCTCACCTAAGTACACTAGCCTCCTACGGGGGAAGAGGCGAGATGCCGAAATTAGTGCTCAAATCGCACGGCGCTGTCATCAAAGAAATCCCGCTGGACAAATCACGCCTGACGATCGGCCGCAAACCGGACAATGACATCGTGCTGGACGATCAAGCGGCCTCCGGGCACCATGCCCGCGTCATCCAGATCCAATCGGTGTTTTTTATCGAGGACGCTGGCAGCAGCAACGGCACCTTCGCCAACGGCAAGAGAACGGACCGGAAGCAACTGGTCCACGGCGATCAAATCACCATCGGCCAGCACGCGCTCCTCTATCAGGAGGACAACACCGCGTCCGTCGTGCCCCCTCCAAAACAGTCTTTTGACGCCGACAAAACCGTGGTGATGACCCCGGCACTCCAGCGGGAATTATTGAAAGCTCAGGGCGGCAAGGCGGCCGGAGCCGCGCAAGCCAAGAAGGTGGTTGTTATCCTCCAGACGGTCTCCGGATCGACGGACCAGAAGGAATACAAGTTGAGCGGGCCGGTGGCCATCATCGGCTCGCAGGATTCGGCCGCGATCAAGCTCACCGGATGGTTCGCTCCGAAACGCGCGGCGCTCCTGAACCGCCAGGGCGGGGGATATGCCGTCGCCCCGTCGGAGGAAGGCAAGAAAATCCTCGTCAACGGCACTACTATCCAGGGCTCCATGGCGCTCAAAGAAGGCGACCTGATCGAGGTCGCCGGCGTGACGCTGCAATATTCGACGAAGGAAGAATAGCGCCGCTTGTTTTTCGCTCCCCGTTCAGCACCCTCGCGTTCCCGCTCATCTGATACACTGTGAGCATGCACCGGACACGCATCCTCTCAACCCTCGCACTGGTATTCCTGTCCTTCTCTTCCGGCTGCCAGACGACCGACCGCGCGCTCAGCACGGCGGAGAAAACCGTGGCCAGTCCGACGGTCAGGACCGTCATCGGAATTGCCGGAAGCAAATCCCCGGAAGCCGTGATCCGGAAACGCCTGGAAAGCTATGCACGGAATCCCGTTCGGCTGATCCAGGACCTGCGCCAGGCGAAACGGGACTATGACGCCCTGAAAGCGGCGCTCACCGGCAAGGTCAGCAAAACCTGGGGCAAGAAGGAAGTCCAGCTCCCCGACCGCACCCACTACGTGAAATACACCCAGAATTACAAAAGCCGCGCGATTGTGGATTTCGACAAAGGCGAGATTCTTGTCGAAACGCTGGACGCCACGCGTCCGCAAGAAAGCCTGAGAAGCGCGATCGTGACCACGCTCCTCACACCGGACGATCCACGCGCGGTGGATCTATTTTCCGATAAAGCCGTGACCCTGACGAGCGAGAAAGACCCCTACCTCCTGGGTCTGGTCCAGAACCAGGAGGGCCAGTCCATCCGCACGCCCGCCGAGGCGGAACAATTCGCGGATTATCTGATCAAGAACAAATCGAACACGCGCGCGATCAAGCAGGACGGCGGATCCAAAACCGCGCACGTCGTCACGATGGGCATGGTTCCAAACTTTGCCAACAAGCAGGCGGAAAAATACCGCCCCCAGGTAAGCCGGTTTGCCGAGGAGTACAAGGTCAGCCCCAATCTGGTGTTTGCGATCATCCGGACGGAAAGCAACTTCAACCCTTTTGCCGTCAGCGGCGCGCCGGCCTACGGCCTGATGCAGCTGGTCCCCACCAGCGGCGGACGGGAAGCCTACCGGCGGGCCAAGGGATCCGACACCACGCCGTCGCGGGAATATCTGTTCAATGCCGACAACAATATCGAGCTGGGGACCGCCCTCCTGAATGTCCTGCACTACAAGCAATTTGAAGACGTGGACAACACGGTGTCCCGCGAATACTGCGTCATCTCCGCCTACAACACCGGCCTGCGCAACGTGCTGCGGACGTTTTCGAAGGACATGGTCGCCGCCATCAACCAGATCAACAGCCTCGAGCCGCCGGCCGTCTACGAAAAGTTGCGCCAGAGCCTGCCCTATGAAGAAACGCGCTCCTATCTGGTCAAAGTCACCTCGTTCCGCAAGCAGTTCGTCAGCGCACAATAAAAAACGCCTGCCGGCTGTCTGCCGGCAGGCGTTCATCTCACAATCCTCTTTCAGGCCCCCTTCAGGGACGCAACGGCTGTCTACCGCGGCGAGGCTCCCCGCCAGGATCCCCGTTCGGCTTGCGGCCGGCCACCCGTCCGTCCATGAGCCGAACGATGGTGCACCGGCTGGTGCGACCGATGCGACGCCGCAGGAACCGGGCTGCCTTCTGCAAGCGGCACGGACTTCCCCAGGAGCTTTTCGATGGCACGCAGCTGATCGTGATCCTCGGAGGTGACGAAGCTGGTCGCCTTCCCCGTGGCATGCATGCGCGCCGTACGACCGATCCGGTGAACATAGTCCTCCGGGCAGTTCGGCAGGTCGAAGTTGACCACGTGGCCGATATTCGCAACGTCGATGCCACGGGCCGCGATATCGGTCGCCACCAGGACTCGGAATGTCCCGCGCTTGAAGCCTTCCAGCGCCGCGCGGCGCTGCGAAAGGCTCCGGTTGCCATGGATCACAGCCACCTTGTGCCCGGCGCTCCCCAGGACACGACCGAGCTTGTCGGCCCGATGCTTCGTCCTGGTAAAGACCAGCACGGAGTCCTTGTCCGCCCCCAACAGCGATACCAGGAGATTGGCTTTGCTGTCGTGGGTGGTGTGGTGCACGGCCTGGGTCACCCCGGCTACCGTGGTAGCCGGTTTGGCCACCATCACGGAAATAGGATTCTTCACGCTTGCACGGGCCAGCTGATTCAAATCGGCCGGCATCGTGGCCGAGAACAGCAGTGTCTGCCGCTCCTCGGGCATGGCTTCCAGAATTTGATTGATCTGTGGCGCGAACCCCATGTCGAGCATGCGGTCGGCCTCATCCAGCACCAGAATCTTCATTGACGCCAGATTGACCGTGCCGTTCCACATGTGGTCCAGCAACCGTCCCGGCGTGGCAACGAGAATATCCGGGCGCTGCCGCAGCCCCCGCACCTGCGCCTGCATATCGGCGCCGCCGACAATCGTCGTGGCGAAGATCCGCATGCTGCGGCCGAGCTGATCGATGACACCCTGGACCTGAATCGCGAGTTCGCGGGTCGGCACCAGAATGAGCGCGTGCGGCTGGCCTTTCGGCATGGTCGCCAGACGCTCGATGAGGGGGATGACAAACGCGCCGGTCTTGCCGGTTCCGGTTTGCGCGCATCCCAGCACATCACGCCCCTGCAGCGCATAGGGAATGGCCTGCTGCTGGATGGCCGTGGGATTGATGAAACCTGCCTTGGTCAGGTCCCGCAAGAGGGATTCGGACACACCAAGGGTGTTGAAGGTGGACGTAGCAGTCTGCACAAACTATCCTTTCAGTTTGATCGCATTATACGGGATCAGAGAACCGAGGGGAGACAGGATCAGGAAGGAATCCGCTCTAGCCTGGACCTAATCGCGATGCGATCGCGAAGTCCGTTATGGTTGAGCATCATCACCGCCGGACCAAATACGCTGATGACGTGAATGCACTGTACAGCATGAACCCCCCGGCGTCAAGCTTTCATTTCAGCCTGAGGGATGCCGCGTGAGCGTGAGGGCCTGCGCGACCACGCAAACGAGTCAGGCGCGCGGCTTTGGATCTTCATACCCCTGATACCAGCCGGTCCAATGGGCATAGCGCCGGTTCGCCCATGTGCGGACCTCGTCCTTCCGTTCACCGTAACGTGTTTCAATTGTGCGGTTGAACGTGTCCAGGTTGCCCTCGATCTGCCGGAGATCAGCATCGGTAAATTTTCCCCACTGATTCTTCAGAGGTACTTCCAGTTGCCTCCAAAACTGTCCGAATTGTTCCTGGTTCATCGCGCCCTCCCTTGTGTTTTCCGGCCCAAGCGGATCGCGTCAGCGTCCTGCCTGACGCTCCAACGCGCGGTAGTCGTAGACGTAGGTATACAGCGTCACCGCCACAACGGCCCCGCCAAAGAACACGGCAGTGGCCGATAGCGGATTGTGCGTGAACCAGTAGATCATGGTCTGCATGTAGCTCATGTCTATCCTCTCGATCGAAACGGCTCAGTGGAGGGCTGGTTCGTCGGTTGCCCTATCTGCTCATTCACGGAAGCTCAGACCGCTCGCCCCTCTTCCATACTCGCACACCGAGAAAGGCCTTCTGCCTGAGTCCGATCAGCGGACAATCGCGGCCCGCGAACGAGGAAGCGACTTCGGCGTAGAAGCGACGGAGACCGGGAAATCAGACGCGCAGGGAGGAGCCGGGACGCGCGAGAGATGGGATAGTCGGCGTGGCACAATACGTCATGCGCTCACCCTACAGGCAGGACAATGTCGTGTCAACGCATGGGACCGCGGGCTTCGCGCAAAGGCATGATTCTATACGGATTTATATTTTCCTGTCCTGCAAACAGGCATGCGTGGCCGGCTGGAACAGTGTCCGTCATTTTTTTCTTCAACGGAGGCCCCGTTTTTAGGTATATTATAAACAATTATACGAAAGGGGGACGCCATCGGAAGGCCAGCTAAAACGACGCTCGCTAAACGCGACCGTGAAAAATCGAAGCAGATGAAGCAGCGCGAGAAAGAAGCGCGCCGCGAACAGCGCAAGACGGAGAAAGCCGAGCGGCCTCAGCGGCCCGAAGGCGAAGACCCGGATCTCGCAGGGCTGCACTGGGGCCCCCAGGAGCCGCTCTATTAGCTAGTGCGGGAACCATACGGCCGCCGTCTTCCCTATCCCTTGTCTGCCGTTTGCCAGAAAGCGTACCACTTTCGATTGATGCCGCTCTGGCTTCTAAGCGCAACCCTCGTTCTTGTCGCAACCTCATGCATTCCGACCGCGCATAGTCTCGAGACAACGGATCGTAAGGCCCTAGACGGCACGTCATCCGCAGGACCTACGGAAGCCGGTCTGGAGGCTGAATTCAGCAGGAAACGCGATGCGCTCCGGAAGTCACCCTCATTCCAATCATCCGATGCCGACTCGCACTTCAGACTCGCCGACACGCTCCATCACCGGGGCGACCTGACGGGGGCGACTGAGGAGTATCGAACCGCGATCAAGTTGAAGCCCGACTACGTGGAAGCCTATCGCGGACTTGGAGCGCTCCTGTTAGATAGGCATGATTATGCCGGCGCATCGGACGTGCTGCGGACCGCCACCCGGCTTCGCGACAACGACGCCGACGCTTTCTACTGGCTGGGACGTTCCTTGATGGCACAACGGAACTGGGCTGGCGCCACCGACGCGTTGCGGGCAGTGACGCGGATCAGGCCCGATGATGCCGAAGCCTATGCCGATCTCGGCTTGATCCACATGGCGCAGGGGGATCCGGCTGGAGCGGCTGAGGCACTCCGGCATGCGATCGAGCTCAAGCCTGATCATGCGGATGTCCATAATCGGCTTGAAACGGTTCTGGCGCACCTCCATGACCCGGAGCACGTCGCTCGTTCCGCCCGCAAGATTTTGGACGCCTTGTTTGCTCGGGAATGAGAATTGTTCAGGGCGTCCAGTCAGGTCGAGCGTTCGTGATGGATAACACGACGGCCTGAACATGCAGCGTGTGGCCATCATTCTGCTTCCACGAGCGAAGATAGATCGTTTGATTCTCACGGAGCTCAAGCCGATCCAGCGGCACCCATTCTGGCGTCGTCGATAACTCGCCGATGATGCACCCCTTCGCACAGAGCCGAATCTGAGAGTTTCCTGGATCGCCGGCGCCATACACCCACACGGCGTAGCGGCCTGCAGGCAGTTGCGTGGCAGCTCTGAGGGGGCCGACGCCCGGCAGGGGCTGACGGATGATGACCACCCGGTCCGCCTGCTCGCGCGACACACCGCACCGGCTTCCACGAGCGTAGACCCACAGTGTGTATTCTCCCATGGAGGCGTTGCATCCGCCGTCCGTGACATTGACCGCCCCAGTCCAATCGGGAGCCCGAAAGACCTGTTCCACGACAGGCTCCCGCGCCTGGACGGGCAGAGTCTGTTCGGGAGCAGAAAGGGTCGGCGCCACGGCGCTGCCCGATGAGCAGGCTGTCAGCAACGCGACAAGACTCGCAAACAGACAGGGCATCGTGATGCACCATTGTTTCACCTGAGCGGGCCTCGCTTTCGATGGATGATTGCAGAATATGACCCTACCATCCTCTCTTTGTGTTTACAATGTTTCGAAAGGCCCTGTAGACTTGCACCGTAACCATGGATCCCCGCACGCCCTCATCCACTGAAACATCCACCAACGCATCACCCGCCGACCCTGTCGACCGGGTGATCCGTTACCACGACCAGACCAAGCATCATTTCTTCCGGTATGCCCGGTCGCTGGGGCACCTGGATTGGGCCAACCAGCCACATCCCTTTCGGCGTTTTGCCGACGCTCCCTTCTATCCCCTTCCGTTGTTGAAACCGGGCGAGGAACCTGTGTCTCCGGCGTATGAGGCAATGTATCGGCATGGACTGATCCCGCCTCAGCCTGTGACGATCAGGACGCTCTCGCGATTCCTCGAGCTCGCGCTGTCGATCACCGCCTGGAAACGGGCAGGACAAACCCAATGGGCGCTGCGTAGCAATCCGTCGTCGGGCAACCTGCATCCCACGGAAGGCTATCTGGTGCTGCCGCCGATGAGCGGACTCTCGTCTCATCACGGCCTCTACCACTATGCGCCCCACGATCATGGGCTGGAGTTGCGGGCTGCGTTTCCCGCAGAGGACGCGACTCGCCTCCTCGGAGCTCTCCCCCCCAACGCATGTTTACTGGCTTTGACCTCCGTCATCTGGCGGGAGGCCTGGAAATACGGTGAACGGGCGTTTCGCTATTGCCAGCATGACGTCGGCCACGCCATCGGTGCGGCGCGCATCGCGGCCGCCACGCTGGGATGGAACCTGACGCTGCTCGATGGAACGGATCAGGCAACGCTGGCTTCCCTGCTCGGCGTGAACCGCGATGAGGATTTTACGGGAGCCGAGCGCGAGCACCCGGATTGCGGGGCGGTCCTCTGGCCTGCGGGCGATGTTGCTACAATTCCCCTCTGGCTCGACCCAGCCTCGGTCCAAGCCCTGTCAGGTGGACGCTGGCATGGGCAAGCCAATCGGCTGAGCCCTGAGGCGCCGGTGTCATGGGAGATCATTGACGATGTGGCCGAAGCCACAACGAAAACCAGCCTGGAGCGCGGGTCCGCGATGTTTTCCGGCCACGAGCCTTCCCACACTCCGTCCGGAACGCTCCCCGCGGGCCCGGAGGCAGGGACGATCATCCGGCAACGGCGGAGCGCTGTGGCATTGGATGGCAAGACCTCGATGACGGCTGCGACGTTCTATCGCATGCTGGCCCGCGTGATGCCCCGTGTGGAGCGCCAGCAGTCAGATCGTCCCATGCCGTGGGATACGCTGCCGTGGGATCCGGCCATCCACCTGCTGCTCTTTGTCCATCGCGTCGAGGGGCTGACGCCGGGTGTCTACGTCCTGTGTCGCGATCCTGCCAAGTTGCCGTTTCTCAAACAGGCCATGAACCCCCATCTCGAATGGGTCCTCGCGCCCGGCTGCCCGGAGGATCTGCCCTTGTATTGGATTATGGAAGGAGATGCCCAACGGATCGCCGCGCAAGTCAGTTGCCATCAGGACATCGCCGGCGACGGCGCCTTTTCGCTGGGCATGCTGGCCGAATTCGAGGCGCGTGTGCAGTCAGGCGCCTGGTGGTATCCACGCCTGTTCTGGGAATCGGGCCTCGTCGGGCAGGTGCTCTACCTGGAAGCGGAAGCAGCGGGAGTGAGAGGGACCGGTATCGGGTGTTTCTTCGACGACCCGGTGCATGAGATCGTCGCGCTCAAGGACCACAGGTTGCAATCACTCTATCATTTCACCATCGGCGGTCCGGTTGAGGACCAGCGCCTGACTACTCTACCGCCCTACACCCACCTGCAGCACAGCGCGTAAAGGCTCAAAGCCTGCCTTTTTCCGCTCCATAATAATGAATGGCGGAGAGGAAACAAGCCAAGTATCAGTACCGGTAGGTGAGCTCAATCATGTGAAAATCCGCCCCCCTGCTGTCAGACCCGTAGAGGCCTGCATCGGAATAGTGCTGAAACCGGTAGCCTGCCCCAAGTCGTTGGTAGAGCGGGACACTGACGCCCATGGTTGCAACAACCTGGAAAGGTCCGCCGAAGTTTTGCTTTCCGAAGTGATGCGTGCTGAGCAGGGCTCCTCCGCCCCCTATATCGATCGCAAACCGTCCATCTTGACTGCCAAAGGCAAAAACGGGGACGAGAGAACCAATGAGTCCGCTTGACCCTGTTTCCTGAATCACCCCGGCGCTGGCTAGCAGCCTCGTGCCCACTCCCCAACCTGACCGGGAGTACCACCCCAAGGGCAGCCCGATGGTCGCCACCGCGTCGTACTCACGAAACGTTTCCTGTTGTTCCTCTCCAAGCACGGAAGCCCCAGTCACCCCTCCCCGTATCCCTACACTCATCAAGCGCAAGTCTTCAGCGCGGCTCGGCCAAGGGGCAAGAAGACATACGGTAAGGCTCGTAATTGCCAGCCACACAACTGTTCTTGCCTGCAAATCTTCACCTGAACCGCCCTCCCAAGCTTGTTTGGTAGGGGCCTTTTTATTAATGGATCTGCGTGATGCCTCAATTTGGTTGATTTAACCATAGCACAATCTCCAGGATTTGCCGTCTCATAGACATATTTCCTTGTTGTCATTGCCACCGGCCCGTACCAGCTCAGGCCTGACACCTCTGCCACTCTTCATCCTCCCAACTTCGACAGGCGGGTCGTGATGCGCTGTTTCCAACGAACGTCCCGAACCTTTTCCAGCAACACCTTCAACACCGCCGCCTCGTCCGGGCTCTTCACGGCTCCCAGCCCGTATTTCTCCGGCGTGAGTCGCATGATCTCGCCAAGGTCACGGTACAGCACCTTATACTTGAACGAACCCAGGAAGTAGAGTGAGCCGGCCGGCACGTCGATGAGGTCCTTCCGGTCCGATGAGATCATGTGAAGCCGCCCGCCCGCATAGAAGAAAGGAATGTAGTACTTCATGGGCGGGGCGTTTTCGAGAAAGAAGAGGCCGCTTGCGAATGTCGTCATGCAGGATTGCCGGTACGCGATCCCCGCCCGCTCGTCCTGCGTGATGCGCACGCAGGTCAGCTCGTACGGGGCCTCCGACATGTCGTAATAGCCGAAGATCAGCGCGGAATTATCGTCGGCCGTCGTCCGCACCTCCGGATTGAGCGCACATCCGCACAACACCAGATTGCACAGCAGCACTGCCAACATGGCTTTCTGTCTCATCGTGCACCTCATCTGACATGCTCAGGGCGAACCCCCATTCCAATGAGACGGGCGGGAATCCGGCGCAGGAACGGAAACCGGGCCAGGAGCTTGACCGCAAGCGGAGGCGTGAGCGTATCCGTGCTGCTGAGCACGCGACGGATGACGCGATTCTGGATGAACAGCTGCATCCGCTGGGTCAAGCGGGTCGGCCACATCCGCCGATGCTGCACCCGATGCAGGTCCTCGGTCGTCACCTGCCCGATGCGCAGCGGCGCAGCCAGCAAATTGGCGGCAGCCACCGCATCCTGGATGGCCAGGTTGATGCCCACGCCGCCGACCGGCGACATCGCATGCGCCGCATCGCCGATGCACAGAAGACCCGGTCGATGCCACTGCAAGAGCCGATCCACTTGAACCGTGAGCAACTTGATCGATTCCCAGCTGTGCAGCTCGCCGACGCGATTGGCGGCAAATGGCGCAAGGCGGGCGACACTCTCACGGAACGCCGGCAGCCCTTTGCCGCGAAGCTGATCGAGAGTCCCTTTGGGAATCACGAAGCCGCACTGCCAATAGTCGCCCCGATTCAGCATGATGAAGATACGTCCGGCGTCGAAGCGGCCCTGGGATCGCCGGGATCGCCCGTCTGCCCGGACAGGCGGAACCAGAGCACGTCCATTGGCGCGCCAAGCTCCTCCACCGGCAAGCCGGCCTTGGCCCGGACGACCGAGTGCCGCCCGTCTGCGCCAACGACGAGGCTGGCGCGCACTTCCAACGGGCCATCTGGCGTGGTTGCGCGGAGCCCAACCATGTGCCAGTTCTCCTCAATCAATCCAATTACTTCGGCCTCCATCTTCAACTTAAACATGGGGTAGCGGGATGCGTGTCTGGTAAGGAAATTCAGGAAGTCCCACTGCGGCATGAAGGCAATGTAGGGACACTGCACCGGCAGGCTCGAAAAGTCCGCGACCGTCAGCGCCAGATCACCGAACTGCGCCCGCATTCGTGGCGCTTTGTGATGGGGAAGCTTGAGCAGATCGTCCAGTATCCCGATCTCATGCATCACCTCGAGGGTGGACGGATGGATCGTGTCACCCCGGAAGTCCCGCAGGAAGTCGGCGTGCTTCTCCAGCACCAACACATCCACGCCCGCGCGGGCCAACAGCAGGCCCAGCATCATCCCCGCCGGCCCACCTCCTGCAATACAGCAGCGAACCGAGACCTTGCTTTCAGCCATGCCTCAACAAGACTCCCCTCCTGTACCGACTTCGGGCTATTTCTTTGGCTTCTTCTGAGCCAGATTCCAGAAGCCGCGAGGGTCTGTAATCACCAGACCCTGGACTTGCTCCTTGATATCCAGAAGATCTTTGTCTCCCGTGATCAACACATCGGCCTTGGCGGCCAAGGCCGATGCAAGAACCAGGAGATCGTCCTCGTCACGAATGCGAATCGAGAGGATCGTCTTCGGTTTCGCCTGAATGGTCTGGTTTTCGAGGAAGGCGAGAATGTCAGTGGCGTGCGTTTCAGGGAGATGGAGTTTCTGCTGGAGGACCCGACGGGCTTCCTCCAGGACCACTTCCCCTATGATCAGTTCATGCTCGGCCAACACCAGCCGGATGATATCGGCACACAGTCCCCGCGTCGCAAACCCGCTGACCAGGACGTTGGTGTCGAGAAAGACCCTCACGACACCGCTTTGAAAATATCTTCATCCGTCAGGTAGCCGCGCGCCTCGGCGAAGGGCATCGCCTTGTGCCGAAGCTGCTCAAACATGAACAACGCAAGCTGGCGCCGCAAGGCATCCCGCACGACCTCGCTGCGTTTGCGCTTGGTCCGGCGGCAGAACGTGTCGAGCATCCGCTCCAGTTCGCCATCCAGCCGTATGGTCACCATCCCCTTCATGTCAGACAATGTAATACAAATCGACAGGAAGCGCAAGGGCGGCCATTCAGCCGGCGCGGGCCAGCAGCAGGCCCAGCATCATCCCCGCCGGTCCACCCCCCGCAATGCAACACTGGACCCTTTCTGGTTCTCCGGCCATATGTTCTACTGCGTCGATTTCTTGATCTCAGCGGCTGTCTGCTCGGCCGACTTTTCCAGTTTCCCTTCCGCCTGACGAGCCTTATCCATCGGAGTCTTTATCGCATCGACGGCCGCCTGCCCCGCCGCCTCCGAGACGGCATTGCCCGAAGCGGCGGCTGCCTTCGCCTTCTCCGCCGGCGTCTCCTGCTTACAGCCGACAAGCACTACCAGCACCAGCGCACTCAAAATGAGCGAAAGATCGTATCCGAGTTTCTTCATCGTGATCTCCTCAGTAACAATGGCCTGTTCCCTTTATTCTGTCTCTTTTGCATCCGCGCCCTGTTTCACCCGAAGAAGCATGCGAGTGGATCGGAGTCAATCTCTTGCACCAACTCTCCAAGGTCCTCGCTTGTGTACGGGCCAGGGTACTCGTGCCACTTGAGATCAGCCCTCTGCCAATACAGCCGCCACTTGTTGGCCGACCGGATGAACTTGAGTTTCGCCACGGGGGATTCCATCCATTCCTGCGGATTATTCCATCGAGGCCGGCGCTCGCAGACGACCACATCATGCCCTTTCACGACATACTCCAGCCGCAGTTTATCCTTGAGATGGACCGGGCTCCGCCTTCGACAGAACTCACCCACGGTTCGCTCGATCTGCTTCAGCTCGATTTGACTAAACGGCATAGGCCGTCACCTGATCCCCGCCGGCCCCAGGCAATGCAGCACCGAACTGATACCTTTTCTGCGGTCACGCTACCTTGTTCTGACTTCAGCCATTTCCGAAATTGTGATGGTCCCCGTTTTTCTTCCGTTCACCCCGCACAGCCAGGAGTCCTTCTTCATGTCAACCCGCCTACCTCACCTACTTCAGTCCGCTCAGATATCGTGAATGTCCCCGTTTTTCTGACGGGCCAGCAGCAGGCCCAGCATCATCCCCGCCGGCCCACCTCCCGCAAAGCAACAGCGCGTCGAGACTTTGTCTGAGGTCATGCTATCTCACCATGACTCCAGCCCGCTCAGAAATTGTGAATGCCCCTATTTTTCTGCCTCAACCTCGCTCGGCTACCTCTTGTCGTTCTTGTGTGAGGAATTTACTCTGCTGCGGAGCCAATCGACACCACTTTCTGCCGGCCCAAATGTTCCACGGAACTGAGCGCGAAGGCTGGTCTCAAACTCAGCGTTTTTGAGCAGCGCTCCGAACATTTCGTCGCCCGCATCGATGCCATCAGTAATATCATCTGAGTTGAGTTCCCCAAATTTAACCGACCACGGATTCATGTCTGAATCCAGTCGGTAGCGCCTAGGCATACCAGGAAATGGCGGACGCAAAGTTGTGTATCCATCACATCGGTCTGCCGTTAACAGATTTCTCAGACCCGGAATCATTCGAAGGGTCATCTTTACTGTGGCAGAAAGAACCGTCCATAGACCAAATAGTCTGGCTTTCTGTCTGAGCAGCCGTATCTGGTTGTTTAAGGATTCACATGTGCCAACCTTTGGAATCTCGATGGCGAAGAGTTGTTTGCCGTCCAGATGCCTTGCAGCAGTCCGCACCCCTCTTTCCGTCGTGGTCATCTCGACCTCAGCTGCATGCTTGTCGAAGCCACCGACAGCGCGACCACCCACAATGGCTGCCCAGTTATTCACTAGAAGTTTGGCAGTTATAGTTGGGAAGTTTGAAGTGGCGAGAACAGAGGCACCTGTGTACTTACCTTTACCGGTCACTTCATGGCGACCGTGGTCTGTCGCCGTGAATGTCATGGCTACCTCCGAATAGTCGCCGGCTTGGGAGTTCCCTTGACTACCTAGGTCTGACTTGGTGTACTCCATGAACCACAGAGCACCTGCTGCCCATTCCTTATTGTCTTCGATTATCTTGAGAAGTGGCGGATTCTCAGTGCGGGCTACCGCCTCCGCGTTCTTCTCCAGATACTGCTGTGCGACTTCATAAGCCACTCTGAAATGCAAAATCGTAAGATTGGCCTCAGCGCGAAATGGTATCGCTACATAAAAAACATTGCCCTTGGTGGTTTCCTCTATTCGATAGGCAGCAAATCGACGGGGATTGAATTGATTCCAAAATGCATTACCGCGTACGGGCGAGGGTACATGTGATTCTGCTTCCGCCGCGGATACGACTAAAACCTTAAACCCAAGCTGGAGTTGACTGCCTTCAAACTGTGCTGAAGAATTTGACACCTCATTTTCTCCTTGTCTTCAGACTATCCAACCTTCCTTTGATATGGGACAGGCTACTTTTTGCAGAGAGTTGTGTCAACTTCTTACCCCCTCAACAGGAATTTTGTGATCTGGTGATTTCGCGAATTGGTGATTGTCGGGAGCCGGTCGCCATGCGGCAGAAATAGCGACCGGCCACTCTCTTCCCCAACACTTGCCGGTGCGATTAAAAAGGGCGGTCTGGGTGATCCCCAACTGCGCGCATCGAGGGAGCACATTCCGATCGTGCGCCCTCTGCGAGCACAGGGGATTACCCAGACCGCCCTATCTGCTGTTCAGTCCAAAACAAAAGCCCGCTGATCTTTCGACCAGCGGGCTTTGTTTATAACCCGGCAGCGTTCTACTTTCCCACTGCCTCACAGCAGCAGTAGCATCGACCCTGGAGGGCTTAACTTCCGTGTTCGGTATGGGAACGGGTGGTACCCCTCCGGCAAGGCCACCGGGAATTCTTCCGCGAGACGGGCGAGACTTGCAAGATTGCGAGACTCGTCCCGCGTTTCGCGCGCGTCGCGCGACTCTCGCGGGTTTAAGACCATGTCTACCAGGAGCAAATGTATAAGTTAAGCCGCACGACCGATTAGTACTGGTTAGCTTCAGCCCTTACGAGCCTTTCACACCCAGCCTATCAAACACGTGGTCTACGTGTGGTCTACAGGGGGCTTACGCCCCGGGAGATCTCATCTTGAGGCAGGCTTCCCGCTTAGATGCTTTCAGCGGTTATCCCCACCGGACATAGCTACCCGGCACTGCCGCTGGCGCGACAACCGGCACACTAGAGGTCCGTTCTTCACAGTCCTCTCGTACTAGTGAAAACCCCTCTCAAATCTCCTCCGCCCACAACAGATAGGGACCGAACTGTCTCACGACGTTCTGAACCCAACTCTCGTACCGCTTTAATAGGCGAACAGCCTAACCCTTGGGACCGGCTTCAGCCCCAGGATGCGATGAGTCGACATCGAGGTGCCAAACCTCCCCGTCGATGTGAACTCTTGGGGGAGATCAGCCTGTTATCCCCGGCGT
>MHEU01000013.1:0-1216 GCA_001805245.1 Nitrospirae bacterium RIFCSPLOWO2_02_FULL_62_14
ACTTTGGTCCGTCAATGATGCGAGACATTTTAGCATAACGAGTGAGTCAAACGGGATGAAAACAGGCTGGTGCCTGTGCTAGACTCCGCGCCGTTTTGTACGCGTGGCTCACATTATTCACAAGGAGTTGATCGTATGTGGCGTGTCGTTGTGATTCTCAGTGCGGCAATCGTGGGCATTCCGTTGGCCGGCCATGCCGTTGAACCGTCCGGGTACGGCCAGGCGGGCGGTGAGTTTGACATCAAGGTTCCGCGCGTGCCGGCCGCTGAGTTGGCCGAGGCGAAGGCGCTCCAATCGCCGTTTCAGCCGACGCCGGAAATCCTGAAGGAAGGCAAGGAGATTTTTCTCGGCCGCGGCACCTGCTTCCAGTGTCATGGACCCGAAGGCAAGGGCGACGGCGGCGCAGCCAAGGTGCTGCCGATCCAGCCGCGGAACTTCACCAACCCGAAGTTCAACAAGGTGCGGACGCCGGGCGAAATGATGTGGGTGTTGAAAAACGGCAGCATGGGACAGTCCGGACGGGTGCCGGGGACCGGCATGCTGCCGATCGTCGGGCAGTTTCTCAGCGAGGAAGACGGCTGGAAGGTGCTGCTGTATGAGCGAAGCCTTGGAGAAGAGAAGTAACGTCGCTCGTCGTTCGTGAAGCGTGAAGCGCAGGATCGGAAACGCATAACGCTTCACGAGATACGCTTCACGTTTTTCTGGCCACGCCCGTCTCCCGCGCCGTCTGTGCGACGGCGGCGGCCACCCGCGGAACGACCTGCTTATCGAACACGCTCGGGATGATGCAGTCTTCGGTCAGCGTGTCGCTCTGGATGATGCCGGCGATGGCGCGGGCCGCCGCCATTTTCATCACGTCATTGATTTCGCGGGCCTGGACATCCAGCGCACCGCGGAAAATTCCAGGGAATGCCAGCGCATTGTTGATCTGGTTCGGATAGTCCGACCGGCCGGTGGCAAAGATCCGGCAGCGGCTCCTCGCCAGTTCCGGCTTGATCTCCGCGTCCGGATTGGCCATCGCAAAAACGATGCGGTCGGGCGCCATCAGGTCAAGGTCCTCGGGGGTCAATAGATTCGCCGTGGACAGGCCGATGAAGACATCGGCGTCCTTGAGTGCATCCCGCAGTGTGCCTTTCGGCCGGTCGCGATGTACGCAGGACAGCAAATCGTCTCGGCAGGCGAGCAGGCGTTCCAGCGGCTCGGCCAAAATGATCCC